>JAVLCL010000025.1:12899-13180 GCA_031580825.1 Halothece sp. Uz-M2-17 | reverse complement strand
GATGGGAGAAACCTTAAAACAGAAACGAGAGGAAATCATGGAACGGTTTTCTCAGGCGCTACAACAAGCAAAACGTATTTTTTGTTTAGATGGAATGCTAACCGATTGGTGTGTGGATTATATTCATGCTTTAGCAGGGAAACACCGTCCTTTAGTCAAAATCGAAAATCGTTATCAGGGAGAACCATTTCAGATCAAATTTTTACAAGAAAGTCGTGATGAAAAAGGCAAAGGAAAAAGCAGCGATCGTTCTCCCCTTTTAGAACAACTAACAGAAGTCT
>JAVLCL010000025.1:0-12889 GCA_031580825.1 Halothece sp. Uz-M2-17 | reverse complement strand
CAGAAACGGGAAAACAAGGCTTACGGATTGATTCTAAAACGATTGTCAATGAAGAGATTCAAACCTTTCTCAAAGATCCGAATCATTATATTGAAACCCTTCGTCCCGACTATCTGATTTATACCCCATCGGCAGAAGCTGGTGTTGATATCAGTATCCGAGATTATTTTACCGATCAGTTTTGTCTCTTTTTTGGCATTCTACAAACCAATGCTCAATTACAAATGATTGCTCGGGTGCGCGATCCGAAATTAAATCGTTGGTTGTGGTGTTCTCGTTACGGACAAGTGAAACAGTCTTCCCCAAATTTCCAATTTCCAGAAGCCTTAATGCAAGCTATGGAATCATTTGTTTTACAAACAGGGAATACTTTATTAGACGGGAAAGAAACAACAACAATTGTTGAAAAATTTATCCAAGATGTGACAGCAGTGACTGAAGATAGTCATTACCAAACCTTTTGTATCTTGAAAGCAATTCAAAGTTATGAAAAGTCTCATTTGTGGGACTGTCTCTATCAGGCTTTAGTTAAAAGTGGTCAAAAGATAGAATTGGTTACGCTCAATAGTTCGCCAACAGCAAAACAACAAGAAAAAACCGCCAAAGAAACGGTTAAACTGACCAATGCTGAAACGATTTATTTGGGAAATAGTCCTCATCATCAACAAGCCCAAAGGATGCATACCCTCTTAAGAAAACAACTCCCTGGCATTGAGACAACATCGGTTTGGAGTCCTCAATTTATCAAGCGAGTTTTATATGACGATCGCGCGTTTATTGCCAAACAAGAACGATTTTGGCTCATCCATCATCCCGAGGTGGCTCAACAGATGATGCAATCCCTTTGGTATTCTATTATGGAACAACATTTAATCCAAGAAATGCAACAGCAATGGTCAATGATTCAAGGACTGATCACCGTCGATTTACCCCAATTTTTAGACTTAGAAAAAACTTGGACTAATGATGCAGTTGACCTCAAAGCATTATCCCATCAAGTCCAGACCTCAGGGCTTAAATTAAAGGCAAATTCTCAGCAACCAATTCCCTTATTCCGTCAACTCCTGCATTTGATTGGAGTGAAACTGATGCGCCAACAAGGGTACTACCAGATTGATCCTAGCGCATGGTACGAGCGCGATCGACTTGCCATTTTAGAGTGTTTAGATCGTCGGTTTGTCTACCATACTTCTCTTACAATGTCACCTTAACATCAGCAATTATAATGAAAACTGTGATTTAAAATAAGAATTTTCTATTTTTGTAGGAGCTTAATGAAACTTAATCATGAAATCAGAGGCAATCGTATTGACGGATTTACGTCTTTTCCGGTATAGTCATATCAAGAAAAATCCAAGGGGATGTTTTATTTTTATTATCGTTTCAGTGCTGTAAGGGCTGATTCTACCGTTTCTTCTTTAAAAACCTTGTCAAGTTTTTAGCGACAAGTCGTATGTATTTTCATTAAGCAATATAATCTTTTGCAAAGAGGGGTTGACAAGAAGTCCAGCTGCGTTAATAAGTCTAAATGGACAATTAACCATTAACAAAGGACAATAAAAAATTAACAACTGGTAAAGCACAAATTATGTTTTCTTGGAAGCAGCAGCCATCTTATTTCCGCAATTTCGCAATGATTAGGGTAAAACTGACCCATCAAAGGGGAGTTAGTGGATAATAAAGATTAGTGAGAGAAACTGCTTTGAAAAGAGAGCATAGATACTCAGGAAATTGCTAAACGAAATCCCTTTGTCCTAAGCAATTATTGTCAATCAAAAATTGTCAATTGTCAATTTAATCAAAAACTGTATTGGTGTTGGTCAGTGACATGAACTTATTTACAAGCCCAGAAACGTCCTTAGAAGATGTTTTCCGTCAAATTGGTGGCGGAGGCATTACCCCAGTGGTGGAAAATTTTGATCGCGGGAAAACGATCTTTTTTCCGGGTGATCCCGCCGAACGGGTTTACTTTTTGCTGACTGGAGCCGTTAAACTGTCGCGAGTTTACGAAACAGGAGAAGAAATTACCGTCGCCCTGTTGCGGGAAAATAGCATTTTCGGGGTCTTATCCCTCATTACCGGTCAACATTCGGATCGGTTTTATCATGCGGTGGCGTTTACCCCTGTGGAACTTCTTTCTGCACCCATTGAACAAGCCGAAATTGCCTTTCGGGAAAATGCTCAATTAAGCCGATTAATGTTGCAAGGGTTATCGTCTCGCATTTTACAGACGGAAATGATGATTGAAACCCTCGCCCATCGCGATATGGGGTCACGTCTGGTGAGCTTTCTGTTAATTTTATGTCGGGATTTTGGACAACCTGCCGAACAAGGAATTCAAATCGACTTAAAACTCTCTCATCAAGCAATCGCTGAAGCCATTGGTTCAACACGGGTTACGGTGACGCGTCTTCTCGGAGAACTCAGAGAAGAAGGCATGATCTCTATTTACAAGAAAAAGATTACAGTGCATAATCCAGTCGTACTCAGTCAACAGTTTTCGTAAAACCCTTCCTCCTATGATGACCAGTGCGCTTGTGTTAATTGCAGCCATTTTACTACTAGGTGGCTTACTCGCTGCACTGGGAGACTATTTAGGGACGAAAGTGGGGAAAGCCCGCTTACGAATGTTTCATTTACGTCCTCGTCAAACTGCTACCTTTGTCACCATTTTTACCGGAACTTTAATTGCAGCGAGTACCCTCGGGATTTTATTTGCAACTAGCGAATCTTTGCGGAAAGGAATTTTTCGTTTAGATGAATATTTAAATCGCTTACAAGACGCTCGCAATGAATTAGCCGAAGCCGTTCAAGAAAAAGAAAAAGTTAGACAAGAATTAGCGCAAGCCCAACAAGGATTAGATCAAGTTAATCGTAAGTTTCAAGCGACACAAGACGAATTAACAACTGTTTCCCAAAAGGTAAAACAATTAAATCAACAACTATCGACTTTAAAGCAAGAACGAGAAAAATTATTAGTCCAACGCAAACAGTTAGAAGAAGAAATTCTAAAAAAAGACCAAGAATTAGCGAATCAAAAAGAACAATTACAATCCACCGAAGAACAATTACAGAATCTCAAACAACAACGACAAAACTTGCAAGCAGAAATTAAACAACAGGATCAAAGAATTGCAGAACTAGATCAAACCATTCAGACCAGAGATGAAGTTTTACAATTCCAAGAAGAACAAGTCGCTGCCTTAGAAACGGAAATTGGTAAATTGCAAAAACAAATCCAAGCCCTAGAGCAATATTATCAAAACTATCAAGCACTACGACGAGGGAACGTCGCTTTAGGAAAAGGGGAAGTGCTTGCTTTTAATGTTGTGCAGGTTGATGATTCAGAACAGATGAAAACGGTTATTAATCAAATGCTTCGTCAGGCAAATCGAAAAGCGATTACAGCAACACAACCCGGAAATGAAAATGTTCAAGAGCAAGTTTTAGTCATTACTAAATCACAAATTGAACGCCTCAAAGAAAGTCTCAAGGATGGGAAAGAATACGTGGTGCAAATTGTTGCGGCTGGAAATTATTTAAGTGGAGAAAAACAAATTCGTGTGTTTGCTGATGTTGTTCCCAATCAGCAAGTGTTTCAAAAAGGAGAAGTCATTGCATCTCTCTCGTTAAGCCCCGAAGAAGTCCAACAAGGGGAATTATCAGAGCGGATTGATTTATTATTAGCTGCTTCTCGCTTTCGAGCGCGTCGTTCAGGTGTGATTGGAGAAATTTTTGTCGGTCAAAATAACTTAGAAATTATTCGATTTATTGAAAAGTTAGAAACCTTAAAGCAACCTTATGATCATCTCAACGCGATCGCTGCACAAAAAACGGAAACTGCAGGACCTTTACAATTAGAATTAAGAGTGATGCAAGACGAAAAAGTAATTTTAAGTCATTAATAATGAAGGAAAGAGAGAATAAAAGTTAATTAATCACGAATCACAAATAATGCGAATTATCGGATTTGATCCCGGACGAGATAAATGTGGTTTAGCTTTAGTTGAGCAAACCGGAACAATTATTGAGCACCAAGTCGTCACTTCAGAACAAGCCCTGATGATGATTAGACAGTGGTGTGAGGAAGCATCAATTCAAAAATTAGTGATGGGAAACCAAACCACTTCTCAGCAATGGCGGGAGAAAGTACAAGCCGAAATTCCTCATCTTGGGATTATGATGGTTGATGAGCGCAATAGTACCTTAGAAGCGCGCGATCGGTATTGGGAGTTATATCCGCCTCAAGGTTTAATGTATTTCATTCCGAAAGGAATGCGTATTCCTCCGCGTCCGATTGATGATATTGTTGCCATTTTATTAGTCGAACGGTCAAAACTCACTTCAGACAAACCCACTTTAAATTCTTAATACTTTCAGGGTTCATGATTGATTACTGAAACGACAATTAAGAATCTCTCTCACCAGTCCAAAAATTGCTATATTAAAGTGCTATGTTGACCGCTATCTTAGCTATCCTTGCCATTTCCGCAGCTGCAGGAATGCGACTTGCCCTGCCGTTATTAATAATTGGTTTTATTGAAAATGAAAGATTTTGGTCAAATGTTCCCCTTTTAAATCAAATTCATCCGCAAGTGGTTTTAGCGATTTTAATCAGTTGGTCATTATTTGAATTGTTCGGGTCTAAACAATTATTCGGACAACGAATTTTACAACTGATTCAATTAGCATTAAGTCCCTTAGTTGGACTCTTATTAGCGGTAACCGTGGGCAAACTAGCAGATTATGATACGGCTCAGCTTTGGCTGGTTGGCATTAGTGGCGGTGTTCTCGCCTTCTTGTTGCAACTGGTACAAGTGGGTTGGTTTTTTCGTTTAAGAGGGATTCCGCCTTGGGTAGCAGTGAGTGAAGATATTTTATCGGTTTTACTGGTTTTGTATGCGTTTAGTGCGCCAGAGGAGGGAGGATTAATTGCTATGATGTTGATTTGGCTCGCTATTCGGAGTTCAACAAACTGGAAAAAATGGCATTATCAATCTCGGCATTATCAGCACAACTCTGAGGAGAAATCGTGAAACTGTTACGTTGGTTTGTTCTCGGAATCACCTTGTTTTTCTTAATCACCACTTTTCGCCAGCATTGGCAAGATGTGGTTGCGATTCAATTTCAGCGTTCTCACCTTTATTACAGCGCGATCGCGCTATTTTTAACGCTCATGGCTCATGTTTGGTCAGGAGTGGTCTGGGCTAGCATTTTAAAGTTTCTCCAGCAGCCGGCTGCTCTGGTTTGGGTGTTACCCGTTTATTTACAAACGAACTTAGCCAAATATATCCCCGGGAATGTCTGGCACTTTTATGGACGCATTCGAGCCATGCAAACCGCAGGAGCAACCCTCAACATTGCTACTTTAGTGACTCTGTTAGAACCGCTTTTAATGGCAACAGCAGCGGTTTTAATTGCGATGATCACCTTGATCCAAAACGGCATTATTGAGCAGAATCCTTTTTATGAGATCTTTCCGTTTCTCTTTGTAGGCACAATCTTAATGGCAATTCATCCCCGTTTTCTCAATCCCCTCCTGAACTTAGCAGGACGCTTCAAGAAGCAAACTTTAACCCCAGATTCTCCTCACATTAAACATTATCCTTGGCAACCGCTGTGTGGAGAAATCGGTTTTGTCATGCTGCGGGGAAGTGGTTTCATTGTAGTTATGGCAAGTTTTACTGATTTGACGCTCCCAGATTTCCCCTTACTTCTTGGGGCATTTAGTTTGTCTTGGTTTTTGGGTTTAGTGGTTCCCTCTCCGGGGGGCATTGGGGTTTTTGAAAGTAGCGCGATCGCGCTTTTAAATGCTACTTTTCCCCCAGCAATCCTTCTCAGTAGCCTGGCCCTCTTTCGCTTATTAAGCCTCAGTGCAGAAATCCTCGCAGGGGCTTTGGCGTGGGGATTTGCAGTAACCAATGACCAATAAGCACAAGACTTGATCCCGCTATTGCTAAGAGAAAATGATTTAAGCCCACAGAATCGAGACATTATATTGGCTAAAGACTGAATCTGCACTCACAAGCGTCATCTCTTCAACTTGGGCTTGTACGATGAGCATTCGATCGAAAGGATCACGATGATAAATTGGCAATCTGGTAATTTTTAGAGCATGATGGGCTTGAATTTCCAGTGATTTTGCTCCTAATTGCATCATTCGAGTTGAGACATAACTATCGATGGGTTCGGGAAGAGACAACTTGCCGATTGCTGTTTTAATCCCCATTTCCCAAACACTAGCAACAGATAACCAAATCTCATTATTGTCATCGGCAATTTTTTCAATCGTTGCTGGACTGAATCGTTCTGGTTTTGCAAACCACCATAACCAACAGTGGGTATCTAATAACAGTTTCACTCGACACTCCCTTCAAATTCTGCCAAAATTGCCTCTGGCAACGGATCATTAAAGTCTTCTGAGATAGTAACTTGACCTTGATCTTGTCCTAAGCTGGATTGGCGATCAACATGATTAAATGGGACTAACTTAGCGATGGGCACGCCTCGATTGGAGATGATAATCTCTTCTCCTAACTTGACGCGAGATAACAATTGGGACAGATTCGTTTTAGCTTGATGAATGTTGATTGCGTCCATGATATAAACTAAGTTTATGACTAAGTTTAGTTTAACCGAAACAATCAGGTAATTCTCTCTTGCAGCTATACATTAAACCATTAACCAAAGATGATTTAGAAGAAACCGTAAAGCTCGATCGCATTTGCTTTGGCGGGCTGTGGACAAAAGGGGCGTATGAACGGGAAATTGATAGCCCTAATAGTCTTCTTCTGGCTTTAATGACTCCTGAAAATCAACTCATTGGAATTGGTTGCTTTTGGGCAATTGTGGAAGAAGCCCATATTACCCTGCTGGGAATTCATCCTGATTATCGCCGAAACGGATTGGGAGAACTTTTATTGTGTGAATTATTAATGGCTGCGGTTGATTGGCCCCTTGAACGCGCCACCTTAGAAGTGAGAGTTTCTAACGAAAGCGCGATCGCACTGTATCAAAAACTAGGATTTCAAATTGCCGGACGCAGAAAAGAGTATTATCCCATTCCGCCAGAGGATGCCTTTATTTTATGGCGATCTCACCTTGATGCGCCTGAGTTTCAGGAAATGTTACAAAAATTACAGCAAAAAAGATCCGCTACCCTCTTGACGAAAGGATGGCAGATGTTGCAAAGTAGTCAAGGTTTGGATTTTTAAAAATGTCTAAAACCTGCTGTAATTCCCTTATTCTCTGCAAAAAGTAGGGAAACCCCCACCATCACTTCCCCGAATAAACACATAGCCGAACCACAAACCATGGGATCACCTATGTTAGAATCAGCGTAATAAGGGCACGCAGCAGGTGATAACAATAGGCTATGTTTGAACGCTTCACAGAAAAAGCAATTAAGGTGATTATGCTTGCCCAAGAGGAAGCACGTCGCCTCGGTCATAACTTCGTTGGCACAGAACAAATCCTTCTTGGCTTAATCGGAGAAGGAACAGGTGTTGCCGCGAAGGTTTTGAAATCAATGGGAGTTAATCTCAAAGATGCTCGCATTGAAGTGGAAAAAATTATTGGACGCGGTTCAGGCTTTGTTGCGGTTGAAATTCCTTTCACTCCTAGAGCGAAACGAGTTTTAGAACTGTCTCTTGAAGAAGCACGGCAACTGGGACATAACTATATTGGAACCGAACACCTTCTCCTCGGTTTAATTCGCGAGGGAGAAGGGGTCGCAGCACGCGTCTTAGAAAACTTAGGGGTTGACTTGTCCAAAGTGCGGACCCAAGTAATCCGGATGTTGGGGGAAACTGCCGAAGTTTCCAGCGGTTCTAGTCAAGGTCGCACCAAAACCCCAACCCTCGATGAATTTGGGTCTAACCTCACCCAACTTGCCACAGATAGTAAGCTAGATCCGGTAGTGGGTCGCCAAAACGAGATTGAGCGGGTGATCCAAATTTTGGGTCGTCGCACCAAAAACAATCCCGTTTTAATTGGTGAACCTGGGGTTGGTAAAACGGCAATTGCGGAAGGATTAGCCCAACGGATTGCCAATGAAGATATTCCCGACATCCTCGAAAACAAACGGGTGGTCACCCTCGATATTGGCTTACTCGTTGCAGGTACAAAATATCGTGGGGAATTTGAAGAACGCCTGAAAAAAATTATGGACGAAATTCGTCAGGCTGGCAATGTGATTCTGGTCATTGACGAAGTTCATACTTTGATCGGGGCAGGTGCAGCAGAAGGGGCGATTGATGCAGCGAATATCCTCAAACCCGCCTTAGCACGAGGGGAACTGCAATGCATCGGGGCAACCACTCTCGATGAGTATCGCAAACATATTGAGCGCGATGCTGCCTTAGAACGTCGGTTCCAGCCCGTGATGGTGGGAGAACCCACGGTAGAAGATACTGTGGAAATTCTCTTTGGCTTGCGCGATCGCTATGAACAGCACCACAAGCTCAGAATTACTGATGCAGCATTGGATGCAGCAGCGAAACTGTCTGATCGCTATATTAGTGACCGCTATCTTCCCGATAAAGCCATTGACCTGATTGACGAAGCCGGTTCTCGGGTGCGGTTGATTAACTCACAATTGCCTCCCGCAGCGAAAGAACTGGATGAAGAACTGCGTCAAGTGCTCAAACAAAAAGATGATGCAGTGCGGTCACAAGACTTTGATCGAGCCGGAGAACTGCGCGATCGCGAGATGGAAATCAAGAGCGAAATCCGCTCCTTAGCATCAGCGAAAAATACAGAAACCAGCCAAGATGACCAAGTGGGTCCCGTGGTTGATGTGGAAGAAATTGCCCACATCGTCGCCTCTTGGACAGGGGTTCCCGTCAGCAAAATCACCGAAACTGAATCGGAAAAACTGCTGCACATGGAAGGTACCCTACACGAACGTCTCATCGGTCAAGAAGAAGCCGTTCGCGCCGTTTCTCGCGCCATCCGTCGCGCCCGTGTCGGTCTGAAAAATCCCAATCGCCCGATCGCGAGCTTTATCTTCTCCGGTCCCACAGGCGTTGGTAAAACCGAGTTAACCAAGGCATTAGCCACTTACTTCTTCGGTTCGGAAGATGCCATGATTCGCTTGGATATGTCTGAGTTTATGGAACGCCACACCGTTTCTAAGCTCATCGGTTCTCCTCCAGGCTATGTGGGCTACAACGAAGGCGGACAACTGACCGAAGCGGTGCGTCGTCGTCCTTATACCGTCGTTCTCTTTGATGAAATTGAAAAAGCCCACCCCGATGTCTTCAATATGCTTCTGCAAATTTTAGAAGACGGTCGCCTTACGGATGCGAAAGGTCGCACAGTTGATTTCAAAAATACCTTGCTCATCATGACTTCTAACATTGGTTCCAAGGTCATCGAAAAAGGTGGTGGTGGACTCGGCTTTGAACTCGATGAAGACCAAGCTGAATCCCAATACAACCGCATTCGTTCCCTCGTTAACGAAGAATTGAAGCAATACTTCCGTCCAGAATTCCTCAACCGTCTTGACGAAATCATCGTCTTCCGTCAACTCAACCGTGAGGAAGTCAAGGAAATTGCCGAAATTATGTTGCGAGAAGTCTTCTCTCGTCTGACCGAGCAAGAAATTAAGCTGGAAGTGACCGAGGCGTTCAAAGAGCGGTTAGTGGAAGAAGGGTATAGCCCCAGCTATGGTGCGCGTCCGCTTCGCCGAGCGATTATGCGCTTATTAGAAGATATCCTCGCTGAGGAAATTCTCTCCGGTCGCCTAAGCGAAGGAGACACCGCCACTGTTGACGTGGTGGAAGGGGATGTAAAAGTCTTTCCACAAGAGAAGAAGAAAGAATTACTTCCTCAAGGATCAGAGTAATTAAGAAACATCACCTTAATTGCTGTTAATCCCTTAATTTAAGTGAAGAGGCGGTGGAGATCAATGCTCTACCGCTTTTTCTTATTGCTAATCTTGCTCCTGATCCTCTCTCCTCTTCAAGAGTTATCCATTGCAGATTCCACCGATTCTTCCATTGATGCAGGTGCTAACATATCGTCAGGTAAGAAAATACGTGCGCTAACTGCTAATAAAGCGAGACCAAAGGTAAGGATAACGAGGAAAGGGATAATATAAGCGCGAATAATATTCATGACTTCAATAATCAGTCAAATTGAATTGTTTTTAACGTTTTCTAGTTTAACGGATTTAGGATTTCTTGGTTAATGACTAGCGTTTCTATTATTATTCCCACTCTTAACGAAGCCACTTGTTTGAAAAAAACCTTACCTGATCTGAGTCTTTTATCACCAGCAGCTAAAGAAATTATTATTGTTGATGGCGGGAGTCAAGATGATACGCTTTTTGTTATTGACGAAATTACATCTCATTATTTTCCTCCTTCTGTGATTCAAGTAATCACAACATCTCACGGACGAGCTAAACAATTGAATGCAGGGGTTAAAATAGCAACCGGAAATTACTTATGTTTTCTCCATGCCGATACATTTGTTCCTCAGGATTTAGTGGATGTGATTAGTAAAGTTTTATTTGATCCCACGATTGCTTGTGCCGGTTTTATTTCCCTAATGAGTGGTTTTGAGAAAACGCGCTGGGGAATTTCCTTACATAATTCTTTAAAGACTTATTATGCCCCTTTATTATTTCGTCCTTGGCTATTTTTTAATAAAGGCTTACGAATCTTATTTGGCGATCAAGTCATGTTTTGTCGTCGCAAAGATTTTTTAGATTGTGGGGGGTTTGATGCGACGCTTCCCATTATGGAAGAGGCAGATTTATGTCTTCGTTTATGTCAGTATGGTCGGATTAAACAAATTAATCGCATTGTTGAATCCTCGGATCGAAGAGTGGCAAAATGGGGATCTTGGAAAGCGAATTTTATTTATTTAATGATTGGAAGTTTATGGGGAATGGGCGTTTCTGCCCATTGGTTAAAGCAATTTTATGAAGAAATACGTTGAGCGTTAAGGTGACACCAAGCTAACGACAATCTCCACTTGATGTCACCCGAAAATTCACTATTTAGCTAGTAATTGAGCCACTTGTTTTGCAAAATAAGTCAGAATTAAATCAGCCCCCGCTCGTTTCATGCTGGTGAGGGTTTCCATGACAATTTTTTCCTCATCAATCCAGCCTTTTTCCGCAGCAGCTTTAATCATGGCATATTCGCCACTGACGTTATACGCTGCAACCGGAAGATTCGTATTTTGACGAACTAAATGGATAATATCGAGATAGGCTAAGGCGGGTTTTACCATCACCATATCTGCCCCTTCTTGCACGTCTAATTCCACTTCGGTGATGGCTTCACGGGCATTTGCTGCATCCATTTGATAAGTTTTCTTATCGCCAAATTTCGGTGTAGAATCAAGGGCATCGCGGAAGGGACCATAATATGCCGAGGCATATTTTGCGGAATAGGCGAGGATGCCAACATTGGTATAGCCTGCATTATCTAATCCTTGTCGAATGGCACCAACCCGACCATCCATCATATCGGAGGGGGCGACCATATCCGCGCCGGCAGCAGCTTGAGATACTGCCATTTTGACTAATACTTCCACGGTGTCGTCATTGAGGATTTCTCCCGTTTCGCTGACAATGCCATCATGTCCTTGATCCGAAAACGGATCGAGGGCAACATCGGTAATGACGATCATTTCAGGGACAGTTTCTTTGATGGCACGGATGGTGCGTTGAATGAGTCCATTAGGGTTATAACTTTCAGTTCCCGTTGCATCTTTTTTCTCTTCCGGAAGTGCAGGAAACAGCGCGATCGCGCAAATCCCTAATTTTGAGGCTTCTTTCACTTCCGCCAGTAACAAATCAAGGGTGTAGCGATAACTGCCCGGCATGGAGGGAACTTCTACCCGTGTATTTTCCCCTTCCATCACAAACAATGGATAAATTAAATCTTCCACGTAGAGATGGGCTTCCTGCACCATTTTCCGCAAGGCAGCGTTACGGCGTAAACGGCGCGGGCGACGGGGAAGAGAAAGGGATTGATTGGTTTTGATATCTGGTGTTAACGAAGAGGTCATCAGTAATTCTTAAACGATCTTTCCACAATTTTTGCACTAATTTTCTATTCTAAGAAAGTTCGTTGTAATTCTGTAACAACCCCATTTCGCAAAGGAGGAAGTTCTTCTCTCAGCGTTGTCCAAATCAGTCGATTCCCCGAGAGACTGAGCCAAAAACTGCAAGATGAGTAACACCGCGATCGCGCAACTCTGATTCATGGGCTTTCAGAATTTAAATCGTTTCCTCTAAAGCAATGGTCATGATTGCTGTTCCATCGCTAAAACTCGATTTAATTTCCCACTCTGATATCCTTCTAAATCCAGCGTGACAAATAAAAATCCTAAGTCTTGGAATTTCGCCGTTAATGCGTCTAAATCCGTATCTTGGACAAAATCTTTAATTTTTGCCGGAGGGAGTTCAATGCGAGCAGTATCCCCTGCTGAGCGCACTCGGATATTATTCCACCCCTGCTGACGTAAGTAAACTTCTGCTCTCCCCACTCGTTGCAATTTCGCCACTGTAATTTCTTCACCATAGGGAAAGCGAGAACTTAAACAGGGTTGCGACGGTTTATCCCACCACGGAAGCCCTAACTGCTTCGTTAAAGCTCTAACATCTTCTTTTGTTATCCCGACTTCTGCAAGCAGCGATCGCGCACCTCTTTCTTTTGCTGCTTGAATGCCAGGTCGATAATCTTGTAAATCGTCTGCATTCACCCCATCCACCACATAAGGATAGCCTCTAGAAACAGCGAGAGGCTTCAAAGTATCATGAAGTTCACTTTTACAGAAATAACAGCGATTCACAGGATTAGACGTATAGTTGGGATCATCCATTTCATGGGTTTCTACCAACTCATGACGAATCCCAATCATTTCCGCT
>JAVLCL010000024.1:0-14872 GCA_031580825.1 Halothece sp. Uz-M2-17 | reverse complement strand
GAATTTAATCTAAAAATTAATCGAGAGCAATGGCAAAAATTAACGCCATTACAACGGTTTGCACTAATTAAGTTATCTCGCCCCAGTCATGAAAATAAAAACTTTTATCCTGCTTTAAAAGAATTTGCAATTCTTGAATAGAAACAGCCGTTAGCCATCTCTTCCGCGAGATCATTTAAATCAAATGTGAATAAATAAACTCTTGTACTGTTTTTAATCCCTCTTGAGTTTTTAAGTTAGTAAAAACAAAGGGTTTATCTCCCCGCATTTTTTTGGCATCGCGTTCCATTACCGAAAGATCCGCGCCAACATAAGGGGCTAAATCAATTTTATTAATCACTAATAAATCAGATTTTGTAATCCCCGGTCCGCCTTTGCGAGGAATTTTATCACCGGCTGCGACATCAATAACATAAATAGTAATATCCACTAATTCAGGGCTAAAGGTTGCAGCCAAGTTATCACCGCCACTTTCTACAAAGAGTAAGTCAAGGGGGTTAAACTTTTGTTCTAATTGTTCAATCGCTGATAAATTAAGACTGGCATCTTCTCGGATGGCAGTATGGGGGCATCCTCCCGTTTCTACTCCTAACACGCGATCGCGCGGTAATGCCTCTGATCTCACTAAAAATTGAGCATCTTCTTGGGTATAAATATCATTGGTTACTACAGCTACCTGATACGTATCGCGCAGGGTTTTGCATAAGGCATCTAACAAAGCGGTTTTACCTGATCCCACCGGTCCTGCAATTCCAACTCGTAAGCTATTCATCTCGACACTTTTGAAAACATCAATTTTACATTATCCTTGTTTATTGCCTCTTTTGGCGAAACCTGACGACAATGGCTAAACTAATCATCAAGCCCAACCGAGAAAAGAAAAATTCAACTATGGGGAAATCAACGCAAGCACATCTTGAACGTACCATTAACAAAGACCAGCCTCTGGAAGTTAGACAACAAGAACTGAAAAAAATGAATTACTACATGGGGGCAAAACTCTTAGAAATAGGCGTAAATCCACAATCTCCAGAGATTCTTTATCGTTGGTCAATTAAAACAGAAGGAAACCAGCAATTTTGCACCCTCAGTGCGTTTTGGGGAGAGTCTAAGGCAAAACTCTTATCCGGAGAGCATCCCCTAACCGGCGAAGAATTAATTTATTGCGCTAAAGCGAATGTTTCCAAAGGCGTTGCGACGGTTGCCCAACTTTGTGGCTTTGCTTCCGATATGGAGCGTTTTCGTACTGCTTTAAAGGATGCAATGGTAGAAATGGGAATTGAAGATGAATCACTACAAAAGTTAATGAGTTCATAAATGACAGTTCATCCTCCCTCCTTACCCACAGGATGCGTCATTCGTCGCGCCACTCAGCAAGATCAATGGCGTATCCGCAAATTAGTTCTGAGTGCAAGACTTGATCCGACTCAGTTACGCTGGGAACAATTCTGGGTGATTGAGTGTCAAGGAGAAGTCATTGCCTGTGGACAGTTACGCAATTTTGGAGATGACCAAGAATTAGGAAGTTTGGTCGTTGCAAAACCTTGGCGCGATCGCGCTTTAGGAACAGCCTTAACTCAACATCTGATTGCACAAGCAACGCAACCTCTCTATCTGGAATGCTTAGGAAAAAGACTGGTTGCATTTTATACCCGTTTTGGCTTTGTATCAGTGAAATGGCAAGACTTACCGCGATCGCTGCAACTGAAATTTGGCTTGTCTCAACTGGCAAAAACACTCTTTAGGATTCCAGTCACAATTATGATTTATCGCCCTCAGCATTAACTGCGGAATAAACGACTATACTGGGTTTCATGTTGCATACTTGCCAACCCTAAGCCCCAGCTACAGGTGTAAAGTTCATCATCTGCAAGCTCAGAAATAGGGGTGGCTGCCGTTTCTATATCAACGTGCAATTGCAATAATAACTGTTGTCCTGTGGTTTGACCGAGAGGAATTAATTTCACACCAGCATTGATCAAATTGGTTGCCCAACTGTGAAGATAACCCAAGACGGTGGAATGTTCGTCAATTTGCCAGTTTGCTGCAGCGATTCCAAACGCGATCGCGCTATTACAAGGGTTTCCGACTGCTGCTATCCCTTCTTTTAAGTGAGGATTGCTATCTAAGGCGAGTAACAATCGAGTGAGCGTATTTCCCATTTGCCAACTTTGTTCTCGCAGTTCCGCAGTTTCTTTAACGGCACTTCCCCACTGATTCCAGTATTGTAACCCTTCTAAATCTCCTTGGAGCCAACAGCGATATCCCCGCAACATCAAGGCGGTTTCGAGGCGAATTGCCCCATGAGAGAGTTCATCTTGCAGCCATTGTTTTAATCCTTCCTCTCCCTGAATCATTTGCTTTTCAATGGCAGTTTCTAGCCCTTCTGAGTAGCTGTAAGCCCCCAACGGTAGTGCAGAACTAGACAGTTGTAACAGTTTAAGAATCACTATTATCTGGTTTTGCTCGTCTTAATTTATTTTACAGAATTGAACTCGGAGCTAAATCCTAGCTCAATACATACTGCCTTTTCAATCGCTTTCCAGTAAGCACTTTCCAAAGTTCCTTGCTTTTTTTTCAGTCTTTGAGCATCCACAGATCTCATTTGGCTCAAGTTAAGGTGACGATCTTGATCAAGTCTATTTTGAGATGTGGGAATGACATTCACAACAAACGGATAGTTCTTTCTACCCCGCAAAAAAGGAACAATTATTGTGGTTGAGCTATTTTGGTTACCAATGTCGTTTTGTAAAATGAGGCAAGGGCGTTGCTTATCAGTTTCACGACCAATGACGGGTTGCAGATCCACCCACCAAATTTCTCCACGCTTGTGGGTTAACACTCCGTTAGGCATCTAATCCATCACTAGCTGTTACGTCCCAATCTGATACTTCTTCCAAGAAATCAGGATCACTTGACTGATCTCGGTATGCCTGTGCTAACTCTTCCATGAAAGACTTTTGCTTTTCATGCTGGAGAATCTCGTTAATGAAACTGCTACGATTGTTCGTTCGTTGATCGAGGAACTCAAGGATTTCATCATCCAAAGTGATGCTGATCTTTTTGCTCATGGGTCACACCCCCTTAATCCATAGGTCGGATTAAGCTATCATACCAAAATATCTTACCCTATAGGCAACGGTGCTATTTGTCATTTGGAGACGTTCCATAGAATATCTTGACTTGTTATTTAATCACTGGTCACTGCTGTAGAACAAAGTTGTTGAGCAATTTCTTCCCATTCTGCTGTTAAGCTAGTTTGACTGGGTTGTCTTCCAGCACGTCTGTACCAATAACGGGCATTACTGAGATCTCCTTCTTCCCGATGCAAATAGGCGTGAACCCATGCACTTTCTTGATCAGTTGCATCTTGAACAATTGCATGGGCTTTGTCCCAGTTTCCTTGTCGATCAATCCACAAACCTTGTAAAGCAGGAGGCAAAGAACTTGGACAGGGTTTTCCTTGCGCGATCGCGCTGATAAAGTCTTCAAACCTCATGGTTATTAACTATCCTGTGCGTCAGCCTCATTTTAGCAATTAGTGATGATGATAAGCCCCTAATTCTGGGAAAAATGGTGTTTCTTCTGCAATCATCGTTAAGCCCATTTGTTGCAACATTTTTTCTAACACCGGATCTGGAGATAACCGCAAGTAATCAACTGTAATTTCGAGGGGAACATGACGATTTCCTAAATGATATGCTGCTTTGAGTAAGTCTTGAGGAGTAGTGGCTTTCACCGTGAGAACCGATTCTGATTTTGCCACAATACGAACGATTCTCTCTCCATTTTCTGATGTTAAACAGTCATTCTCTTGTAAAACAGTTCCTCTCGGTAATCGTAAATAACAAGATTCTCCACTCTCTAATTGGAAATGTTGACGGGGGCGCGATCGCGCTTCTGCATCTAAAGCAAGGGTATCATCTGCTTTCAGTTTTTCCGGACAACGCTGGGTAAAAATTAACATGATCTTTGTGGTGAATGACTCACCTAATGAAACAACCAACTGGTAAAAGCATATTTCACACCTGTGTCAATGGGTAAAGAAGCATGGGGATGAGTATAGTACGATGGAAATATTAATACTGATCCTTTTTTAGGAGTGACTTTTATTTCTTGCCGATCAAAATAGGTTTCTCCGCCCTCAAAATCATCGTTGAGATATCCAACAATACTAATATCACGAGTCGGAATCCCTTGTTTAACTTCCTCAAAGCGGTTAGTCAACAGTAAGTTATCAACATGACGTTGATAAAATTCTCTGGGTTGATAGCGCAAGATTGTACAAGGTTCTGCATAAGGAAATTCGAGACCATAATGTTGAAATAATAAATTTTGAATGATCTTAATTTTGTTAATTAAAAGTTGATTCGTTGAGGCTAAAAGTGGGTCGAGTCCTCCGAGCTTTAAATAGCTGTTTTTGCGGATATCGGAATCAATTTTTTGCATAGCAATAGCAGCTTCTTGCCACTGATATAAGTCGGCAACCTGAATGAAATGTTCACAGAGAAAAGGCTCTAACAGTTTTTCGACGAAATAAATTTCATGACCTAAAGGGGTCAAACAATAAGAATGCTGCATTGTTTTTATTTTATCTGTTTTCTCCTTATTAATGATTCAGGGTTAATTAGGGCTTAGTTGGATCTTGTTCTCCAATTTTACGATAAGTCTCTTGATATTCTTCGGAATATTCAGGAGGGGGAGCAAAATAAGACTGAATGGTTAAATCAAATAAATAGACGATTGTAAAAAGTCCAAAGATTAAAGCAAGAATTGCCGATGGATTAATCAAAGAGGGTTTTTTATTGTTTGCCGTTTTTTGGCGTTTAGACTTTTGAGAAAACTGTGACATAGCAATTTTAAGGTCAATTTATTCTTAAATTTTAATGCAACTTATAGAGCATGAGTGTTTTTGCTTGTCTTGACATGAATTTTGTAAATAATCAGTGTTTTCATTGAGAAAAAGTCAGTGCTTCTAAGTAAGAGAATATAACAATTTAAGGTTACATTTACGGACTAATTTACTTTCTGCACAAAATATTATATATTAAATTTAGGTGATATAAATCGTGAAAAAATTGGGAATTATAGGATCAACCAAATTTGTCTTTAATTAAAAAGCGCATTGATCTATATCTATCTGAGGAACAACTCAGTTGACTAAAGAAAGAGTCTTTAATAGCCAGTCGTTGATTAATTCTTCCTTAACGGGAAAGTCAGCCTTCTTAAGCAATCATACTAAACCCGATTAAACATAGAGGTCGTTATGAATCAGGAAAAAAAACAGAAACATAGCAAAAGAGGGAATCAGGATTATAGGGAAATCCTTCGACAATACGGAATTGTAACTCAGCGACAACTGAACTGGTTATTGCGGGCTTATATCTTGAACACTCCCGCCAAGACTCAAGCTGGCTTTCTTTTACCGACGATTACGATGTCGTTGCTGGTTCTGAGTTTAGTTGTGGGGTCGATTTTAATTCGCACCACCAATCGATCCATACAAGTGATTCGCGATCGCGAAAATACCATTATTTATAACTATGCCACCCCAGCTATTGATCGGGCAAAAGCCAAGTTAGAATATCTTTTTCAAAGTGATTCTCGCTTCCCCACCAGTATCCCCGGTGAGGATTACCTTGATGCAATGATGCGGAATAATCCCAATTTCGATGATGATGGAGATGGAACTAACGAAAGTATTGATTACGACGGTGATGGTGTCGCTGATATTTCCGTTTTAAGCCCAGATCTCTACACACTTCCTGATGAACAACGGGTTGATATTAATAACGACGGTACACTGGATAATGCTTGGTCTTACACCACTGATTTAGATGGTGATGGCACTTCAGAAACGGTAACTTACTCAGTCTTAATGGATTCGGAAGTTGATACCGATAATGATGGGACTGCTGATGTTTCTCTTCAATCTGGTGATGCGATGAAAGCCTCTAACTTGATCACGCGCTCCGGTCCTCTCTCCATTAATAATCAAGTGACGAGTTCTGCTAGTTGTACCCTCAATATTGGCGATGCAACCCAAGGCTGGTTTCCCATTAATAGCGCGACCGTGCGCAAAAACTTTCAAATCAATGCTGTGGTTGTCAATGAAAATGATGCAGCGAGGAGTGTTTCCGCTCTGGAATTTCAGCAAGATCGACAGTTAGATAAAGGGAATAAATTTGGCGCGTGGTTTCGTTATGACTTAGTGATTCATGCTGGTCCCGACTTTAATTGGAATGGGGCAATGCATACCGATGGTAATTTAATTCTCTTCAATGATGATCATCGGTTTTATCTAGCCAGTGCTCCCGATTCTTGCATTGATCCCGATAATGCTTCCGATATCACTTTAAATCAAGTGGTTGATGAAAATAATAATATTCTCTTTCAAGGTCAACTGATTATTGATGATGGAGGTGGAACGAATGATAATTCTGTTGATATTGATGCCAGTACCAATGTTGACTTGACCAATAGCAGTGACTCTAGAAAAGGAAGTTCTCCTAACTATAAAAACGATAATATCTCTAGATTTTCGGTTGATCCGCTGCTGTTATATACAGAAGATATTACGCGATCGCGCTTTGGGAGCGATGACACTAACAAAAGCGTTCGTGACCCTGACTGGAAAGATACCGATGTCGCCAAACGAATCTTTAACGAACGACAAGATAAACCGTATGTGGATGATACCTACCGCGCCGATGACCGTTGGGGTCCCAGACCCAATTACGGACGAGAAGCCTCTGATCAGGTAACCATCAGCAATATCGGAACACAAATTCCGAGTAGTCGCCCTGACTTACTAGAACTTAATCCCCCTTCGGAAGCATTGGATCAGGTAGGCTTAGACGGCTACTGGGAACGACGCGCTTATGTGGAAGGGTTACGGGTGATTACTGGACAACGTTTAGAGTTAGGAAATGCCTTTGGTTGGCAAGGAAATGACGATCCACTCTATCCCGCAGAGAATAGCTTTAGCGGTCAACCGATCAGTGATCGCGATAATGAATATCGCCAACAACGGACTTGGCGCGATAACCTCGCTGCGGTGCAAGCAACGACCGTTTATCATCATGCAGACAATAAAGATTTCCCTGTTGCTTGTCTTGCCACAACCGCCCATCCAGGGACAGCAGAGACAATTACGAATAGCACCACCTTCGATACTGATAGCCTTGACTTAAACGGTGATGGGACACAAACAACAACGATCCTTACTAATTTCTTTGAAGGAACAGGTACAAACGGTTGGGAGTTTAACCCTCCTGCAGCGAGTGCCAGTGATTTTGCCACGGCAATTGATAATGAAACTGGCGCTCTTCACCTTGCGCTGACCAATTTAGGGAACTTTGCCGGAGATCCGGATGGCGCGTTTCCACCGACACAGGAAACATCAAGTACTGAGACTCATCCTTATCCTCATTTAACCATGTGGGGGAATTTTTCCAATTTACGACGGGTGATGGATCGGCTTGATGATAGTGGTGTTAATTATGCGGATTTGAGTTTAGCGGATAAAACCACACTTCACACCGCTGCTTGTACCTTGGGAATGCTCGGGCATAACATTAACTTGGAAAATGCACTGACAGAAGAAGAACAAGCAACCGCAGAAACAAATGCTAACGCCATTACTCCTTCTCCTGTTGCGATCGGTCAACACTTAATTTCTTTGATTTCTCAGCCCACTGGGTCAAGTCAAAGAGTTTACAATTACATCGAAAATAATGATGTTCTCAATGATGATTTTCCGGGCAATGACGGCTTAGCGAGTTCGGGTAACGGTAGTGATCCAATTAAAGATCCCGTTGCTTATTTCGGAGTCGCTTCAGAAAGTGATTTGACGCAAGAGCAGCTAGAAGAATACTTTGACCTGTTCACTTCCGAACAATATCTAGAAGCCCTGGAAGAAGATCCAGGTTTATCTAGCTTTGACCAAAGTGATATTGATGCGATGGTTGCTTTTGTCGAGAATCAAACCACTGGCGGATATTCTCAAATTCGGCGCGATCGAATTATGGGCTTTCAGCCCGGTTTACCTCCTGCTGAGGGCTCAACCTCTAATTGGGATCCGACAACAGGACAATCCGACTATGAAACTGATTACAAACCTAGTGGGGGAGGAGGTAAAATCGATATCAATCCTAAAACAGGCTGCGATCCAGACATTTTTGAACCCCTAGTTGGTTCCGGTGGTGGTCAAGAGGAAAAGAAATTAGGACTTGCGATAACTTTCTGTGGCGGTCACAGTGCTGCTAACTTTGAACCCAAATATCCCTCTTTGTACTACCTCTTTCCCACGGATAGCCATGATCATGATGGTACTGGTGCAGTGGTCCAACCCAGTGGTGAAGAGTATATCGCTGACAGTTATATCAGTAGTACAGCTAACCCTAGTACAGCAGGGAATAATTTATATCGAGCGGTTGACCCAAGCGCGATCGCGCTGCAACCAAAAGCTCTGGGGAGTTTGAGCTTACCAATGACGACTACTGCCCAGTCTGGAGTTGATGAAGTCAGTCTCAATGAGATTACTTATGACGGGACAACTTACTATACCTCAATGCTCGATCGCGTGATTCAAAATGGTCGGCAACTGATGGCAGCACGGACGCTGACGATGGATCTCTCCTTACTTACTGGTAATCAAAGCGGTTCTGTTGATGCCGGATCAAGTACCATTGGCGGAGAAAGTTGGATACCCAATAGTGGAGTAATTTATGCCTTTCGAGAAGATGCCGTTCGGGAAGACGCGATCGCGCGCCCGGCTGGGGACACTTGGGCAAATTGTGACACCGAAAGTGAGTTAATCGACTTCAAAAACGACAATACCTGTCACATGGATATCTCTGACAATAATGACCCTCCCGTGAATGCCACAACTGGCATTAGCCCCAAACCCGTCGATGCTTTCCCTGATCCCGACCGTCGCCCCCATGGCTTCCGACTGATTAACGGGATTCGACTCGACCGCAGTGGAACGGATCGTGGAATGTCTTTAATCAGCGACCAACCGATTTATATTCAAGGGGATTTCAATCTCCATCAGGATAGTAATGGAAATGACCTTGAAGAATTTAAAGAGTCCCTCAAGAACAACTGGAACAACTTCTATGACCGCGATACCCTAGAACCGAAATTTGCCAAGCCCGGTAGTGATCTCTGGCGACCTACAGAAATTCTCTCGGATGCGATTACGGTTCTTTCCACAAACTTCTGTGATGGCAATATTGAAAGTGGGATTACCCGAGAGGATGCCTCGGAGTGTGATGCCAGTAACCAAAGAAGTTCTTTTCTCAACTCCTTACTCAAAGATGAGGATAGCATTGACTCTTACTGGCGACGAGAAAATCCCGATGATACAAACTCCCCAATTCGCGTTTCACGCAATGGCGAGTTTGAGCATGGAACCAGTAGCGACCCCACCGCTTGGGAAACGTTTGATGAATATGAAAGCCCTGGGGCGAATCGAGACTTAAGCGATAGTAAGGAAGATGTCACCGTCAATACCGTCTTTGTCAGTGCCATTGTCCCCACTACCCCTGCTGATAACAGTTATGGTGGTTTACACAACTACCCTCGTTTTAACGAAGACTGGAATCATGATCTGTTCATTGCTGGTTCTTTCATTCAACTGAATTTCAGCACTTATGACACAGCCACTTACCGAAACAGTAACTGGGAACCTGGAATTGACACCGGTGGCAATATTCGATACTACAGACCTCCCGGTCGCCGTTGGGGATATGATGTGGGACTCCTGTATAACCCACCGGGTCCTGTGGCGGATCGTCTCTTTTCCACCAGTGCTCGCCGGAGTGAATTCTATAAAGAACTCCCTGCCGATGATCCGTATAGCCAAGGCTTACTCTGTGCTCAAGATAGCAATGGCAATCAGATTTATGCTGATGAAAGTTGTCCCTAATCAATAGGGTCTCACCTCAGCCTCGGTTGCCAAGGGGCTGAGTGAATCACTAAAACATTGTCATCAAAATTAAATGGTTATGAACAAGAGATCTGCTTTCCCCCAATTCATTACAAACCAAGCTCGCACTGAGGGCATCAGTATTATCGAAGTGTTGGCTGGAATTATTGTTTCTGGCGTTTTAGTCGGCGCGATCGCGCCTATTTTTCTCCTCTCTACGGCAACTCGCTTACAAAATACCAAAGCCGAGCAAGCAGCCAGCCTTGCCCAAAGTGAAATTGACCGCACCCGAGCATTGATTATGCAAGGGATCAAGAAAAGTGATGAATCCAGTTACCTACCTCCTGAAACTTCTGCTGGCTTATCCTCAACTGCTGCTCCTTCTAAAATCGTCTCTGAAATGACCAATCCTGATGCAATTGCCAAAGCAAGGGAAGTCGATATTGATGAAGATGGAAAAGCTGACTTTTTACTACAAACCTTTCGCGATGCGGGGATTCGCTTTGACGCAGGAGATACCAATGATGAACTGGCTAACTTTCAAATGGGAGTACGAGTATATGCCATCACCGCTAAAGATAATCTCGGTTCTCTGGGAACAGAGCCTATTTCTTTGGGGTTAGCCAGTGGTTTAGGTCAAATGCAAACCCGTCCCTTAGCTGTCGTTTATACCGATGTTGGTCGCAGTGATATTGATACCTCTTTAGTTAAACTTAGATGCTATCTCGACTCCAAGGTCTGTTCTTCACCTTAAATCAATCATTTCCCATGAACCATGAAACACAAAGTTGAGCAATTGACAAAGCTCTATTTCTATTTCCTTTCCTCTTCCCAGCCATCACAAGGGTTTACCCTAACCGAACTTTTAGTCGCTGTTTTTGCCGGCGGGATTATTATTTCTACCTTACTGGCTCAAACCGTCGATTTCCTTAAAATTGACCTTAAAGATTCGGCTCAGGCAAACACTCAACAAGAGATGAGAAATGCCCTCAATTTTATCGCCCGTGATCTTAGGGAAGCGGTTTACGTCTATGATGGCACGGAACTAGCAGCGCTGGAATCCCATTTACCCGATTTTGGCTCCAACCGTAAGCCAATTATTGCCTTTTGGAAAATTGAGCGTTTACCTTATATCGAGGATAGTGATTCTAAATATCAATTACCAGGAGACTGCGAGAACGACACCTTAACAGATAACAACAGCGATGGGGATCTTGATGAAGAAAGAACCAACTGTAAGAATCTCAAAATTGAACGCAGCACTTATACTTTAGTCACTTATATCCAAAACACCACTGGACCCAGCGCAAGTACAGTCTGGCAGGGACAGTCACGGTTAGAACGGTTTGAATTACGTAAATATCAACCGGATGCCCTAGATAAACTCACTCGTACCACAGGATATATTGATCCGCGCCAAGAAAGTACCTTTGCCGATTGGCCCAATGACCCGATTACCTTAAGCAGTTTACAGTCTAATCTGCCGACGGATACTGCCGAAACGCTTGTTGATTTTGTTGCTGCTTATAATGATGCTTCAATTACCGCAAGCAGTTGTCCCACCAACTACACCCGCACCCCAACTGACAGCAATTATAAGAGCTTTTATGCTTGTGTCAGAAGCAGTACCGCAGACAACGCGATCAACCAAGATGTGACGCTCTATCTCACCGGTAATGCTTATGGTCAATCTGGCATTTTAGATCAAAATGCTTATGTGCCTCAGTTAGAAACGCAAGTGATTAGTCGTGGTGTCATTGACAAAAACCCTACTAATTAGACTCATTATGATCCAAAAAACGACTTCCTCTCAACCCCCTGCTGCTGGTTTTACGCTGATTGAACTACTGGTGATTACTGTCATCGTTGGTGTTTTAGCAACACTTTCTACCTCTGGTATTTTTGGCTTTGTGAGAACACAACGGCTCAAAAGTGCCAATAACCAAGTCAGTGTTGCCATACGAGAAGCTCAAAATAATGCCATTAGTGATAAAGTCTCTTGGCAAGCCAGTTTTCGTGAACAAGGAAACCAAGTGGAATGGGCAGTCCATCCCGATAGCGTTTCCGCCAGTAATGCAAATTGGTATGCACTTGAACCCACGGTCAGCATTGATAATGAAACTGATTTGCCCCAGTCTAATGGGGTTTATCGTGTGGTTTTTGATCAGCGAGGAACTGTAGAAACCGATTTAGGAGGCATTACCTTAACGTTAGAAGGGGGAAGTAAACAAAAGCGGTGCGTCCTTGTTTCAACAATTTTAGGAACCATTCACACCTCTAGAAACCAAGCCACTCCAAAAAATGGAAAAGATTGTTATTAGAGTGATCACTGTTGCAGTAGATGTTGTTGGACAAAATTGGTGTAAACATCTCCTTCTAAAAAGGCTGGCGTTTCTAGAATTTTTTGATGAAAACTAATCGTTGTTGTGACTCCTGTAATCGCACACTCTCTTAAGGCGCGTTTCATCCGTTTAATGGCTGCTTCTCGGGTGGGTCCCCAAACAATTAACTTCCCAATCAGAGAATCATAATACGGGGGGATTTCATAATCGGTATAAACATGAGAGTCCATTCTCACCCCAGGTCCTCCTGGGGGAAGATAACCGCTGATGCGTCCAGGTTGGGGGCGAAAATCATGATCTGGGTCTTCAGCGTTAATACGACATTCAATGGCGTGTCCCCGAATCTCCACATCTTTTTGGCGAATACTGAGTTTTTCCCCTTGCGCAATCCGAATTTGTTCGGCAATTAAATCGAGTCCTGTCACCATCTCTGTTACCGGATGTTCCACTTGGATGCGGGTATTCATTTCCATAAAATAGAAATCCCCGTGGGCATCCAACAAAAATTCAACGGTTCCTGCACCGACATAGTTAATTGACTGTGCAGCTTTGACGGCTGCTTTCCCCATTTTTTGCCGTAGGCTTTCATTTAAAACCGGACTGGGAGATTCTTCCAGTAATTTTTGGTGACGACGTTGAATCGAACAGTCTCTTTCCCCTAAATGCACGACATTCCCGTAGCTATCGGCGAGAATTTGAAATTCAATGTGGCGAGGACGTTCAATAAATTTTTCCAAATAAACGCCACTATTGCCAAATGCTGCTTCTGACTCTCCTTTTGCAGCTTGAAAGAGTTTACTTAATTCTCCTTCATGGTGCACTAAGCGCATTCCCCGCCCGCCACCGCCAGCCGTTGCTTTCAGCATCACCGGAAAGCCAATATCCCGCGCCACCCGATAAGCGGAGGTTTCATCAGCCAGTAAGCCATCACTACCCGGAACAACGGGAACTCCTGCTTTTTGCATGGTTTCTTTAGCGGTTGATTTATCTCCCATGGCTCGAATGGAGGCGGGAGTAGGACCAATAAAATGAATTTTGTGATCGGCGCAAATTTCCGAAAATCTTGCGTTTTCTGCTAAGAAACCGTATCCGGGATGAATGGCAGTTGCATTCCGCGTTAAGGCTGCAGCAATTAGGTTTGGGATGTTGAGATAACTTTTACTCGATGGCGGTTCTCCAATACAGACACTTTCGTCAGCGAGTTGAACATGAAGGGCATTGCGATCAATGGTAGAGTGGACGGCAACTGTGGCAATACCGAGTTCTTCACAACTATGTAAAATTCGCAGGGCAATTTCCCCACGATTCGCAATCAAAATTTTGGAAAAGGACATTTGTATTAGTCATTAGTCATTGGTTATTGGTCATTCGTTATTGCTTCTTGGTTACTAAAACAAATAACTAACTATTAATTATTAATTATTAATTACTAATTATTCATTATAAATGGTTTCATCTTCCTGTCGCCAAGCGGGGTCAACCATACAGACAAAAACTAATGGTTCATCGCCACAATTATGAACATATTGACGAGCATTGGGGGGAATATAAACTGCGTCCCCTGGTTCAATGATTTGGGTTTCATCGTCGATGTGCATTTCCCCTTTCCCCTGCATAATATAGTAAACTTCAGAGGTGGTCAAGGAGTGAGGGATTGAGGTTTGACCCACTGGCACGATCGCATGAGCAAGGCTGTAACGGAGTGCTAACGGTTGTTTATCGGGATGTAAAAGTTCTCTTAAAATTGTGCCATCACCGGCGGTAAATTCTTCGCATTCGTTGAGTTTTCTAACTAACATTGATTAATTTTTTTCCTTACTTTCTTTTATATTTTTGGACAGTAATCTTGACAAGTAATTGCTTGTTCGGTGTTAGCAACTAAAGGATTAACCGTGCATTTTAGTCGGTGATCATTGGTGAAAAATTGACAATTGGCACAGGGGATTTTGTGCATGGTTTCACCGCGTTTAATGGCACTATAAGCTGCACTCAGTAGCGTCCACCCGAGCATAAGGATGAAGCCCCAAGCCAGAACAAAGCACAGGGGCACAAGAAAGGGTTGAAGGAGAGAGAAGAGGGAGTTGAGAAAGGTAAACAAAACAGAACCAGGGATTGATTGCGCTTGTTGGTTCATCATGCTCAGCAAAAATCACCAATTCTCTATCTTATCACAAAGCATCCCTGGAAAAAGCATCTGCCATTTAGACACTAATTTTTTCTCTGAGTTGAGACAGTTGCTGTTGGTTAAAAATACGTTTGAGTAGGGCTGCTGCTGCTTCCGGTTCAGTGGGAATTAAAACTTGAGCGGTGGGTGTATTAGCAAGACGCTTGAGGGTTTCGCTAATGGTAATTTGTTCGGGTTGACCCAGTTCTAAGCAATCAGCCCCTTGTTTGAGTTCTTGAATGACCACAGGAGCAAGAGTCGCATAGGAATGCTTGGGATTCGCGATCGCGCTTTTAGTGGTTTCTACGAGCTTGTGCCAGTTCCTGTCCTCTCCAGCAATACTCTTGGCGCGATCGCAAGTTTGCCATAAGGTTTCCCGTGTCTGAGCGTTATCTTCCCCTTTCAATAAGGTCAACATTTCTCGCAATAAAG
>JAVLCL010000023.1:0-14892 GCA_031580825.1 Halothece sp. Uz-M2-17 | reverse complement strand
CGAGAGTTCCACGGACAATATGATAGCGGACACCGGGTAAATCTTTAACCCGTCCACCGCGAATGAGAACCACTGAGTGTTCTTGTAAATTATGACCAATCCCGGGGATGTAGGCAGTTACTTCATATCCCGAGGTGAGGCGCACCCTTGCCACTTTACGCAGGGCAGAGTTGGGTTTTTTAGGCGTTGCGGTATAAACCCGCGTACAGACACCTCGCCGTTGCGGACATTCTTTTAATGCAGGCGATTTGGTTTTTTGAGTGAGTTTTGATCGCTCGTTTCGGATTAGTTGTTGGATTGTGGGCATGAGTTAGCCTTGGACAATTCCTAGTTGAATTCTATATTTACTGTCGTCTATTTTTGAGTCAACAGCACCCCATTGTATCCCTCTTTTAAGAAACTTGTCAAGATTCCTCCCACTGAGAAATTTGAACCAGATTAACGTTCTACGGGGACCGTCCGTAAAATACGCTCAATAATCATTTTTTCCTTATGTCCACCGGTCGGAATGAGACGATGGGACAAAACATAAGGGGCAAGAAATTTCACATCATCAGGAATTGCATAATCTCGTCCTTCAAGAAAAGCAAGGGCTTGGGTTGTTCGTTGTAGGGCAACGGTTCCCCTAGGACTCACGCCTAAGCGTACGTCTTCATCTTCTCGTGAAGCTCGGACAAGGTTCAAGATGTACTGTTGCAATGGGGTTGCCACTTTTACCGCTAAGACCTGCCGTTGCAATTCTAAAACGTCTTCGGGGGAAATAGAGGGTTGTAACTCGTCTAAATGACTTCCCTGAAGTTGTAGCATTTGTAATTCTTCGTCGGCACTAGGATACCCTAAACTGAGAGACAGAGCAAACCGATCCATTTGTGCTTCCGGTAAAGGAAATGTCCCTTGATACTCGATAGGATTTTGAGTCGCAATCACAAAAAACGGTTTCTTTACCGGTCGGGTTTCTCCATCCACGGTGACTTGTTGTTCTTCCATCACTTCTAACAAGGCGGATTGAGTGCGTGGGGTGGCGCGGTTGACTTCGTCTGCTAGAAAAATATTAGAAAACACCGGACCGGGGACAAATTCAAACACTTGATCGCGCTGATTCCAAATATTTGTCCCCGTAACATCAGAGGGTAATAAATCAGGAGTACACTGAATCCGTTGGAATTTACCATTAATGGATCGGGCTAGAGATTTAGCAAGGAGCGTTTTTCCGACCCCTGGCACATCTTCCAGTAGAACATGACCGCCACTAAGCAGGGCAATGATGACTAAACGCACAGAGGTATTTTTTCCGACGAAAATTTGGGCAATGTTATCGGTTAGTTTCTGAATGTGATCTCTCATGGGTTAACGGGTTGGGAGGAGGGATAAGGGAGAAGTTGACGCGCCGTTTGGCAATCTTGGGCAATTTGGTCTTTGAGAGCATCTAAAGACTCAAATTTAGCTTCTGGACGGAGAAACTGTTTTAATTGTACGCTCAAGCTGTGTTGATATAAGTTTCCTGTCCAATCAAGAAGATGAATTTCAATCGTTGGTTGTTGTCCGTTCACGGTGGGACGCATCCCAATATTCATGACGGCAGGTTGAGGAGAAATAATTGGATAACTGATGCTTGTCACTTGTACTGCATAAACACCATAACAAGGAATCAGCTTATTGCGAGGAAGAACGAGGTTAGCAGTGGGAAAACCAATGGTACGTCCTCGTTGCTCGCCTGTGACCACTGTTCCGTTTAGGGTGTAGGGTCGTCCGAGGAGTTGGTTGGCGAGTGGAATGTCACCTTGGTTAATGGCTTCGCGGATGCGAGAACTACTGATTCGTTCTTCTGCATTGGTTTGTAGATTCGCAATATTGACCGCAACCTGATAAGAAGACGCGATCGCGCGTAAATCTTCGGCGGTTCCCTGTCTTTGATAGCCAAAGCGGAAATCTTCACCGACACTGATGTAATGGGGATTTAACTGCTCGATTAAAATTTTTTGCACAAACGCTTCTGGAGAGAGAGCAGCCAGTTCTTGATTGAAGGGGAGTAACACCAATTGTTGGATTCCCAAAGCCTTGAGATAACTAATTTTTTCCTCTAAAGGGGTGAGGAGAGAACAGGGTTGCCCTGTAAAATATTCTCGCGGATGGGGATGAAAGGTGACGACGGTTGACCGCACCGACTGTTCTAAGACTGGTTGAATCACATTGCGGTGTCCTTCGTGAACACCATCAAAATTACCGAGCGCGATCGCGCATGGCGTTAAAGCCCGTTCTGGCGTTGAGGTAATCCACACAGGAGTTGTTGTTGACTGTCTTTTCAAATCTTCATAGTATCGGAAATCCTGAAATTTTGCTACTGACTATTAATGATACCGACGGAGCAACATCTATCACAATTCCTGATTGTGAACCCCAGAGACGGGAACGTTAGCTAAAGAAGTCTCTGTTATTGGCGCAAAGGAAGATTTACGGTTTAGGATTTTTTTTGAACTCAGTGCATCCACATTCAAGCGATAGCCAACATTGCGCACCGTTTGAATGAGTAAGGGTTGTCGGGGATTCGTTTCTAGCTTTTTTCGTAAGGACAAAATATGTGTATCAATGGTGCGGGGATTGTCAATGGCTTCTGGCCAAGCCCGACGCAGTAATTCCAAGCGAGAAAGAGCGAGTCCTTGGGCTTGTGCTAAAACGTACAGTAAACTAAATTCTTGAGGCGTAAACTCGATTTTTTCTCCTTGTAAATAAACCTTGCGCTGCGCCAAATTAATCTTCAACTGACCATAATCGAGTAATAAAGGGACATTAGCACCTCGAAACCGTCGCGCGAGTGCTTCCACTCGTGCCATAAATTCTCGCATTCCAAATGGTTTAACTAAAAAGTCATCTGCTCCGGCTTTAAGCCCAGCCACAATATCGGCTTCATTATGGCGTGCCGATAACATTAGGATGATCGCTTGGGAATAGCAATGCAACCAATAGCAAAAGTCTAAACTGTCCCCATCTGGTAAATCGGAATCTAAAATCACCAACGTCAGTTCACTACTATTCAAATGCTTTTTCGCTTGTTGGATGTTTCCCGACTGACACACAGAAAAGCCAGCTTGCTGTAAATGCCAGCCTAAAAGTGACCTAAGATGAGGATTCCCCTCAACAATGTGAATAGAAATAGATTCCACTTGACGTTTCAACATCATCATCCGGATGATGTCAAAGATAACAAAGTTGCAGCGAAAGTTCCGTAACGAGTGTTACTGGCTTAGATCTTGATTGAGGTGAGAGGAAGAGAGGGTGGATCTGGTAAAACCAATTCTGTGTCATCTCTGTGTACGATGAACTAATCAATTTCAGACTAGAAACCGATAGGATCAAACTAATGTCTTGGGAGGACTGAATCAAATGCTAGCTCATATCCTTGCGCTTGCCGTCGCCTTAGGAAGTTTTCTACTCTACTTCTCCGCCTTCTTTTTTCCGGAAGTCCATCGTAAAAGCGATTTCTATGGGAGTGGCTTAGGACTATTTTATGGTCTTGTTCTCTGGGTGTGTGCCGGACGAATCACAGGTGGGATTTTATTAGGAGCAATGGCAAGTACGGCTCTGTTGTTATGGTTTGGGACGCAAACCCTGATCTTGCGTCGTGCGCTGACGGCTCCTGCAGAAAAAACGAACATTTCGCAAAATATTGCCCGTCGCCTACAAGCCCTTTCTCCCCAAAATCTCTGGCAAAACATCAGGGGAAACCAAAGCTCTTCAACCCCAAAAGTAGAACCTTCTGCTACTGAAAGCAGTCAAGCAGAGAAAGAAGAAGTTAACCGTGAAACAAAAAAACCTGACAATGAGGATACCGAAAACAAAGAACAAATAACAAATAACGAATAACAAACTAACGTTAAAATAACCATACAACTTTACTGAAATTGTCCACCCCACAAGCACAACGAAAGACCGTGACAACCAACAAGAGTTATAAGGACACAATTAACCTACCAAAAACGGATTTTGCGATGCGGGCAAACGCAAAACAGCGTGAACCTGAAATTCAGGAATTTTGGCAGCAGGAACAAATTTACGAAACGCTGTCTCAACAAAATCCTAAAGATGTATTTGTTTTACATGATGGACCACCCTATGCAAATGGTTCATTACACATGGGACACGCCCTGAATAAAATTCTCAAAGATATCATCAATAAATATAAGCTCTTACAAGGTTACAAAGTGCGTTATGTCCCTGGTTGGGATTGTCATGGTTTACCAATTGAGTTAAAAGTTTTACAGAATATTGAAGATCGCGCTCATCTCACGCCAATTAAGTTACGGAAAAAAGCAGCCAAGTTTGCTCATAAAACCATTGATGCACAACGGGAAGGCTTTAAGCGTTATGGGGTTTGGGGAGATTGGACTCATCCTTATTTAACCCTCAATCCGGCTTACGAAGCAGCGCAAATTGGGGTCTTTGGGGAAATGGCGTTAAAAGGGTATATTTATCGCGGTTTGAAACCCGTTCATTGGAGTCCCAGTTCTAAAACTGCTCTTGCGGAAGCGGAATTAGAATATCCGGAGGGGCATACTTCTCCTAGTATCTATGCCGTATTTCCCGTTACCGCCTTGGGAGAAGCAGCACAAGCGGTTTTAGGGGAGTATATCTCCAGTTTAGGGGTTGCGATTTGGACAACAACGCCTTGGACAATTCCGGGCAATTTAGCCGTGGCGGTGAATCCTGATTTAACCTATGCGGTGGTGGAACAATCGGGAGACGATACCCAATGTCGGTATTTAATCGTTGCTGCGGAATTAGTGGAGAAACTGTCTGCTACTTTAGAACAGTCGCTGACGGTAAAAGCGACCCTTCCCGGAAAAGCATTAGAACATTGTCAATATCGCCATCCGCTATTTGATCGCGAAAGTCAAGTTTTAATTGGGGGGGATTATATTACAACAGACTCAGGAACGGGACTCGTTCATACCGCACCGGGTCATGGTCAAGAAGACTATGTGGTGGGAATGCGTTATGGTTTACCCATTTTATCCCCTGTGGATGAACAAGGAACGTTTACAGAGGAAGCCGGTCAATTTGCAGGATTAGAGGTGCTTAATGGCGGGAATGATGCCGTGATTGAGGCGTTACAAGCAGCAAACTCTCTTCTCAAACAAGAACCGTATCAGCATAAATATCCTTATGACTGGCGAACGAAAAAACCCACGATTTTCCGTGCTACAGAACAATGGTTTGCTTCTGTAGAAGGGTTTCGAGAAGCAGCGTTAATGGCAATTTCATCGGTGAATTGGTTACCGAAACAAGGGGAAAATCGGATTCGGGCGATGGTGTCTCAGCGCAGTGATTGGTGTATTTCTCGCCAACGTAGTTGGGGGGTTCCCATTCCGGTGTTTTATGATGAGGAAACCAATGAACCCCTTCTCACCCCTGAAACCGTTGCTTTTGTGCAAAATATTATTGCGGAAAAAGGGTCGGATGCGTGGTGGGAAATGTCCACTGAGGAGTTGTTACCGGCAGAGTATCGGAATAATGGACGCAGCTACCGTAAGGGAACCGATACGATGGATGTTTGGTTTGATTCCGGTTCCTCTTGGGCTGCAGTAGCAAAGCAGCGCGAAGAACTGAAGTATCCGGTGGATATGTATCTGGAAGGATCGGATCAACATCGGGGTTGGTTTCAGTCGAGTTTATTAACCAGTGTCGCCACAGAAGGAGTTGCCCCCTATAAAACTGTTTTAACTCATGGCTTTGTTTTAGATGAAAAAGGCTACAAAATGAGTAAGTCTATGGGGAATGTGGTTGACCCGGCGGTAATTATTAATGGGGGTAAAAATCAGAAAAAAGAACCAGCCTATGGCGCGGATATTTTACGGTTATGGGCTTCTTCGGTGGATTATTCGGCGGATGTTCCCATTGGTCAAGGGATTTTGAAACAGTTGGCGGATGCCTATCGGAAAATTCGCAATACAGTGCGCTTTCTGTTGGGGAACTTACATGATTTTGATCCGAAAACAGATGGGGTAGCTTATGAACAACTCCCCAGTTTAGATCGCTATATGTTGCATCAAACCAGTGAAGTGTTTGCAGCAATTACATCCGCATTTGAAAATTATGAATTCTTTCACTTTTTCCAGACGGTACAGAATTTCTGTGTGGTGGAACTCTCTAATTTTTATTTGGATATTGCCAAAGATCGGTTGTATATTTCCGATGCAAACTCTCTGCGCCGACGTAGCTGTCAGACGGTGTTAGCAATTATTGTGGAGAATTTAGCGCGCGCGATCGCGCCAGTATTGTGCCATACCGCAGAAGACATCTGGCAAAATATTCCTTATCCCGTCCCACACAAGTCTGTTTTTGCTGCGGGATGGATTCCCCAACAAACCGACTGGAAAAATACCGACCTTGCTGAAAATTGGTCAAAATTACGCCAAGTGCGTGGAGAAGTGAACAAAGTCCTCGAACAAGCGCGAACAGAAAAACTCATTGGTGCATCTCTCGAAGCGAAAGTCTTGCTGTATGTTTCTGACTCCCAGTTACGAAACCAACTGCGGGAGATGAATCCTAGTGAGACAGTTGGTAAAGGTTTAAACGTAGATGAGTTGCGCTATCTCTTCCTCGCCTCCCAAGTGGAAGTATTAGACAACCCAAAAGCAGCACAAGAAGCGACTTATCACAGTGAGACAGAATTCGTAACAGTAGGAATTGTCAAAGCAGAGGGAGAAAAATGCGATCGCTGCTGGAATTACTCAACACAAGTTGGACAGTTTGAAGCTGATCCAACAATTTGTGAACGATGTCATCACGCCTTAGCCGGTAATTTTTAATCTTTTTAATCATAAGGGGGGAGAAAAATCCCCCACTTTTTTTAGGAGAGAAATAAAAATGATCACACAAGCGCAATCAATTCGACAGATAGAAACTCTTCCTCAACAAAAGGGAAAGTCTTACTATTATCATGAACAATATCGAATTGAAATGACACCTCTCGGAAGCGATCATTCTAAAGATCATAGTTTAACTTCATACAGTATTTATCTCTTTGCAACACTGCAAGGAATTTCTCTTAATGGACATGATAACTGCACGTTTAGAAAACCCCAATGGAAGGAAGCACAACCTGATCTTGCTTTTTATATCGGTCAGAAGGCAAATGTCATCCCTTGGGGAACAACCATCATCAATTTAGATCAATTTCCAGCCCCAAATTTAGTCGTTGAAATTGCCAATTCTTCCTTGGCTGATGATCTGGGAAAGAAACGCTTACTCTACGAAGATTTAGGTGTAGAAGAATATTGGGTAGTTGATGCGCAATAAGCAGATGTGATTGCCTTTAGAGTTGAGAAGCAAGGCAGTTATCGCTTACAAACTTCGGACGTTTTACCAGATTTAGAATTAGATTTCATCAAAACCGCACTCAGAAAAAGTCGTAATATCAGTCATACAGAAGTCGGCTCATGGTTATTACAACAGTCTCAAAATTAACAGAGTCGTGTCATCTCTCAAATAATTGGATTAGAATTAGTAATCATCATGATTGAAAGAGCCTGTTTTTTGCGATGAGTGTAAGAAGATGATTTCGGAATTATATCAACTCAGTTTTAATCAAGTGAGTGAGGCGATTTTATTAACATTCGCAGATGGCACTCTTTGTGATGCAAATGAAGCAGCGATCGCGCTTTTAGGAATTTCCCGAGAACAGTTGTTACAGAAAACCGTTTACGATATTTTTCCGAATTTTCAGCTTAATCATTGGCAAGGCTTACAATATAATAAGAAAATTCTGTTTCAAGAGCAAATTACCACGGCTCAGGAAACAAGCCAGCCCATTGAAGTTCATGCTGAATATCATGAAACTGAAGCCCAATCAGGAGCATCGTTACTTCTCAAACCAACATTAACGCCTCAAGAGACACCTGAAGAATTAACTACTTGTTCTGTTAATCATCTACTAGAGTTAATTATTAATAATATTCCACAACAGATTTTTTGGAAAGATAAAAATCAAGTCTATCTCGGATGTAACCGTCATTTTGCACAAGTTGTGGGACTCGATAATCCAGAGGAAATTATTGGGAAAAATGATTATCAACTGAATCGAAAGACCACTTATGCTGCATCATATCGAGAATGGGATCGTCGCGTGATTGAACAAGGACAGGCGATTCTGGATTTAGAAGAACCTTATCATCACGCAAATGGAACAGAAGGTGTAGTTTTAACCAGTAAAGTGCCACTCACAGATGATCAAGGTCGTGTTTTTGGTTTAGTCGGAATTTGTACTGAAATTACTGAACTTAAAACCCTACAACAGGAGCTTGCGGAAGCAAACGAAATAGAAAAGAAATTTAAAGAAAAGTTAGACGCAACCGTACAATCACGCACTAAAGAATTACAAAAGACAAATCAACAGCTTAATGATTTAGAAGAAAAATTAAGAGAAGCATTAGCTACAGAAAAAGAAATTAATCATTTCAAAACGAAAATTATTACTACCATTTCCCATGAATACCGCACCCCCTTAAGTCGTATCTTAATAGCTGCTAATTTAATTAAAAAGTATCGACCCCAATTATCGACTCAACAATGGGAAAAATATTTAGAGGAGATTTTTTCCGCTGTACAATACCTGAGTAATATTGTTGATGATATTGTTTCTTTCAATAGTTTTCCGTCGCAAACCAGAGTTGTCCGTTGGGAATGGATTAATTTGATTCAACTTTACCAGAGTGTTATTACTCAAATGAAAGATTCAAAACCGATCCATCATCATTTGAACTTGGAAACTGATCAAGACGAAATATGGATGAAAGGTGATAAAACGTTACTATCCCATTTAATTAAGAATTTTCTGAACAATGCCTTTCAATATTCCCCCCCAGAAACCACTGTAACGACTCGCCTGTATCGGGAAACAGCGCAAATTATTCTTCAAGTTAGCGACCACGGAATCGGTATCCCGACCTCAGATCAAGAAAAACTGTTTGAATCCTTTTATCGAGGAAGTAATGTGGGTAACACTCCTGGGACTGGCTTAGGATTGTCAATTATCCGATATATTGCAGATATTCACGAAGCAGACATTACTGTTGAAAGTGAATTAGGAGAAGGGAGTACATTTACAGTTCGCTTTCCTCTTCCTTCTCTAAAAGCCAAACCTTAAGCATTTTCCTCGGAAGGAGACGATGATTGTGGTGACCACTGCACAGTATCTTCTTGACCCCAAAATCCAGTAAATTTGGTAACTTTCACATCCCCAAGCACTTTGACTTGGCAAGACAACCGACGAGTGGTGTCGGCTTGGTGTGGGGGAAGAGACAAACGGAATTTTTCTCGCTGACCTTTTGGCGATACTTCCCCTTCCACTTCTACCGTACAAGTCCCACAAGTTCCGAGACCCCGACAGTTGATAACACGAGCATTACCATTGTAAACGTCAATATTATTGTCCAGTAGGACTTTTCGGAGATTTGCCCCCTGATCGCAAGTAAACGTTTTTCCTTGAGCAGTTACTTGTGGCATAATTGTTTCCCCCTAAGGTGAACCACGATAGTTCTATTCTAAATGGATAACCTTCGGTAATTACTGAAAAATTAAAATGCCTGTATCCACTCTTTGACTTGATACTCTGTCCAAATCCCATTCTGCCAATAGGGATCATTTTCCACTAACTGACGAACCGTTGCTTCATCCGGTGCCTCATATAAGCCAAAGACTTGTTTTAAGTCCTTTGTTGGTCCAATGGTGAGCAATGTTCCTTCTTCTTTCTGGGCTTTTAAGCCATCTAAATGGGCTTGACGATAGGGAGCGCGTTTTTCTTCAACATTATCGCAATAACTGCCCCACATGACACATTTGGGCATGGTTTTAACTCCTTAAGGTGACTTCAAATTCTTGGGTAAGTGCTTTGCGGACTTTTTCCAGTAAAGGTTCTACTTCTTCATCGGTTAACGTCCGATCGCGCGCTTGGTAGGTTAAGCTAAAGGCTAAACTGCGTTGTCCTTCAGGGACATTTTCCCCACGATATTCATCAAATAATTCCACTTTTTCTAACAGCTTGCCACCGGCTTTTTCCATCACCTGCATTAAGTCTGCTACTGGCAGATCAACCGGGGCATAAAACGCCATATCTCTAGCGACTGCGGGATAAGTTGAGAAGGGAGAAAAGCGAGATTGAGACAGATTTTTTTCGGCTAAGGCAGTTAATAAGACTTCTAAGTCAAAACTAAACACATAAACCGCTTCAGGGAGATCATGATCTTGACGAAACTGCGGATGGAGTTGTCCAAATAATCCTAGATGCTGATTATCCAGAGCAATCACTGCGGTGCGACCGGGATGCAATCGTTCATCTTCGGAGGTGGCTGCATAACTGACACTGACCCCTAAACGATTGAAAACCGCATCTAACAAGCCTTTTGCTTGATACCAAGTCATTGCTTGTCCTTGACCTGAGGTAGTCCATCGCCCTTGGGGAAACAGTTCACCCCCCATAATTCCAGCGAGGGTATCTGCTTCTGCGATGCTAGTTTCCGTTTGCCAAAAGCGTCGTCCAATTTCAAAGGCGTTTAAGGCTCCATTTCCCCGCGCTAAGTTGTAGGAAAAGGCATTCACTAACCCTGTCATTAATTCCGTTCTTAATGCGGAATATTCTTGAAACAGAGGATTGGCGAGCGTGACTGCATCTGCTTCCGGTTTTACCAAAGAATAATGCAAAACTTCTGTTAAACCCACCGCCCGCATCGCTTCCCGAATGCGATTTTTATTTTGTTGGCGAACCGATAATGTCCCCGGTTGACTTTGTTCAGGGAGTGTATCACAGAAATAATCATAGCCATAGAGACGAGCAATTTCTTCAATGAGATCAATTTCTCGTTCGAGATCGCGATCGCGATAGGGAGGAACAATCACTTCCCACCCTTCACCGCCATCAATGTTATAAGTTTTCACTTCACAGCCTAAAGCCGTGAGGATGCCTTCGATATCGTTTGGGGTCAATTTGCCATCATCACGGTTATTCACCTGACCTAACACTTGATGAATCCGATCTAAACGTAAGGTAAGGGTGCGCTGGCGTTGTTCGGGATGGAGGCGATGATCGGCTATTGCTTGTTGGGTGGGAGTTCCTTGGGCAAGTTCTTGCAGCAGCGCGATCGCGCGTTGACTGGCTTGTTCTAACTCCGCTTGATTCACTCCTCTTTCGTAGCGGGTAGAGGCTTCGGTACGTAACCCTTGCCCTCGTGCGGATCGTCGCACCGCCACCGGTTCAAACAGGGCTGCTTCTAGGATAATATTCTCAGTTTGATCATGGACTTCCGTTGCTTCACCCCCCATAACACCTGCCAAGGCAACAGGGACATTATTAGCCGTAATAATCAAATTTTCAGACTCTAGATCACGGGCTTGTCCATCAAGGGTGGTGAGGGTTTCCCCGTTTTCAGCAAAGCGCACCCCAATTGTTAATTCATCTCCCCCAGCCACTGTTTTCAGGCGTTCTCGATCAAAGGCGTGTAAGGGCTGTCCCCATTCCAAGAGCACATAATTAGTAATATCCACCACATTATTAATCGGACGCACCCCCGCAGCTTGTAACCGTCGTTGCAACCATTGGGGAGAAGGTGCAAGATTTAAATTGGTAATTTCCGTGCCAATATAAGCCGGACAAGCCTCAGTTGCAGTGATAGTCACACTCAGACCTGTTTTTTCGGTTGGGATCTCGGTTGGTGCCACTTCCGGAAGTCTCAAATTTTTCCCCGTTAAGGCTGCCACTTCTCGCGCCACACCGACCATACTTAAGGCATCCGCACGATTGGCGGTTGTGGTTAAATCCAACACCACATCATCAAGCCCCAGTAGCGGATAAACTGGTTCGCCTAGGGTCAAGTTTTCCTGATCAAAAATATGGATGCCTTCCGACTCTTTTTCTAAACCTAACTCTGCCAAAGAGCAAATCATGCCCTCTGATTTCACCCCCCGGAGTTTACTCCGTTTAATTTTCAAATCTTTGACAGGGAGATAAGACCCCACGGTTGCCACAGGAACATAAGCCTCAGCGCGAACATTGGCTGCGCCACAGACAATATTTAACGGGTCTTCTGCGCCAACATCGACGGTACAGACACTGAGTTTATCCGCATTGGGATGGGAATTTTTTTCTAAGACTTTACCGACGACCACCCCTTCCGCGAAACGACGACGATATTCAATTTCTTCCACTTCAAACCCCGCGATCGTTAAAATTTCCCCTAGGGCTTCTGGGGTGAGATCAATATCAACAAATTCCTGCAACCAGTTTAGAGAGACTCGCATCGACTTGTTTGGTGCTACTAAAAAAACTCAGCCTCCTCATTGTGACCCAAAAGTGGGCGGGTTTCAAGTTAGGAAACCAAACGACCCGAAGTGAAAAGAAAATTAAGACGATCAAACATGGTTAGAATCACCAACTTTTAATCCACTAGGCTAAAATAAATTAGTGATCTTCGGTTGTATTTTGCATGAGGAACTAAGGTATGCTGTTAGGTAACTCTCCGTAAGATCCAGTTCAACCCTGTTTGTGTTTGCATTTATGATTGACGGTAACTGGAACCCGTTGCGAATGAAGACAGCAAGATTAAACCGAATTTGCTGCATCTCCAATCCTTCCGACCACTGTATCTGGAACGAACAAGATGATTTATTGTCTGAATCCGTCTTGCCAAAATCCTAAAAATCCCAACAGCACTAGATTTTGTCAAAGTTGCGGGAGTGATCTCAAGCTGAATAATCGTTACTTGGTCGGAAAAACCTTAGGTCAAGGGGGGTTTGGGGCAACGTTTCTCGCCGTTGATACCAGTTTACCGGGGAATCCCGTTTGTGTGATTAAACAATTGCGTCCGGCTAATCATACCGCAAGTTTTTTGAAAATGGCGCGGGAATTGTTCCAACGAGAAGCGGAAACGTTAGGAAAATTAGGGAATCATCCCCAAGTGCCTCGCTTACTCGATTATTTTGAAACGCAAGAGCAGTTTTTTTTAGTGCAGGAGTTTGTCAAAGGCTCGAATTTACAGAAGGAAGTGAAAAACAATGGTCCGTTTAGCGAAGCAGGGGTGCGTCAATTTTTAACGGAAATTCTGCCTTTATTTGACTATATTCACTCGGAAAAGGTCATTCATCGTGATATTAAACCCGCTAACATTATTCGTCGCGATATTGATAAAAAATTAGTTCTGATTGACTTTGGGGCGGTTAAAAATCGGGTCAATGAAGTGATGGCTGCGGATATGTCTGATGATAACCCATTAACGTCTTTTGCCGTGGGAACTCCTGGTTATTCCCCTCCAGAACAAATGGCAATGCGCCCAACTTATGCCAGTGATATTTATAGTTTGGGGGCAACTTGTATTTATTTGTTATCTGGACGCTCTCCGAAAGATATTGGTTACAATTCTCGCACTGGTGCCTTAGATTGGGAACAATATGTTCATGTCAGTGATCATTTCAAGAAGGTTTTAACGAAAATGCTGGAAATGGCAGTGCGCGATCGATATCAATCCGCGCAAGCGGTTTTAGATGGTTTGGAAATGGAAGCCTATGAAGACAGTTTATCTCAGGGTTTTGTAAAACGAGCGCCGGTTGTGAATCCAGGCAATCAGAATAGTGATGACTCATCGAACTGGACTTCTAAACTTGCAGAGTCAATTCGTCAACGTCGCACTCGTATGGGCTTACCGGTTAGTCGAAGAAGTGATCAAAGTCAAGGTTTGAGTGGAGGAGAACGATCAAAATCTATTGGTTCTCGAAAATTAACGGCAAAACAACTGTCTCGCCAATATCAACAAGGCAGACGAGACTTTTCTAACATTGATTTATATCGCCTCGAACTCGAAGAAGCCAATTTAAAAGAATGTATCTTCCGTGAGGCGAATTTAATGCAGACCAATCTTCGTAAGGGAGATTTAAGAGGGGCTGATTTTGCGAAGGGCAATTTAAAGCGGGTGGTACTGCGGGAAGCAAAACTGAGTAATGCTTTTTTTAGCCATGCCGATTTACAAAAAGCGGATTTACGGAGGGCAGATTTAACTCTTGCCAATTTTCAAGGGGCAAAGCTCACCGAAGCGGATCTGTCTGGGGCAAACTTAACCAATGCCAAAATTACTGAGAAGCAACTGGCGGAGGCAAAAACCAATTGGGCTACGATTTTACCCAATGGTAAACGGGCGTTATGGTGACTTTATGATTATCTCGCATCCTGAGAAGACTCCCGACATCATCTCTGATTTGTCGGGTAGATGGGGCGTATAAACATCTGGGGAGACCCCAGATGACAGCTCCTCACTAAAGCTCCGGTCATGAATCAGGACAGTTACAATTAGCTTACCCGTTTTGTAAAAATTGCGCTAAACTCAAATCAGTGTTCAGAAATCGGGTCGATGCTGAATTTAACCTACAACTACAAAATCAAACCCACTAAACAACAGATAAAAGTGATTGAGCATAATCTTTCTGTCTGTAAGTCGGTTTGGAATTATGCTTTAGTTGAAAGAAAGCTCTGGTATAACTCTCGTAGTTGTCCTATTAATTCATGCTCGATCATCTCAGAATATATTGTACCTCCTTTTGAATATCCCACCTACCACACTCAATCGGCTAATTTGACCCAAGCTAAGAAGAAGAATCCGTTTCTTAAGTCTGGTAATGCTCAAGCAATGCAGCAAACATTAAGGAAATTAGACCGTGCTTTTAACGACATGAAAGCGAAAGGATTAGGTTTTCCACGGTTTAAGAAACGAATGAAGTCTTTTAATTTAATTAGCAATAAGATTGAGATCAACGGTAATAAAATTAAGATGCCTTTACTCAAGGAAGTGAGGTTCAATCGATCTAGTACAAAGGGGCGTAAATAAAGTACCCATATTATGGGACATTGGGGTTAGC
>JAVLCL010000022.1:0-14925 GCA_031580825.1 Halothece sp. Uz-M2-17 | reverse complement strand
GTGGTCGCGCGATCGCGTCTCATCAAGGCGTACTCATTTTTGATGTTTTAGGAAGTAATGAACCTCCCGTTACCCCACCCCCTGTGATTGAAGAAGAAGAACATTTAATTATTCGGAATTTGTGGGAAACTTACGCTCTGATTAACGAAGAAAACTATCAAGAACATTACCATGATGCAATCCAATTTAAACAAGAAGCGATTAGTCTATTTAACTTTAGCTATCTCAGTTTAGAAGAAAGAGCGAGAGCAGAACAACTCTATTGGGCGTGTTGTGCAAAAGTTTTTGAACTGATTAAACATCAAGAAAATATTAGCGAAGAACTACAGTCTATTGCCAATATTTTAACCTCAATCTATTACATTAATCTCTCTATTTTCCAATCCACTCCCGACCATTGGGCAATTGATCAACTTTTTCCTATTATGCCGATTCATCGTCTCAATGAAATGCCAAGCCAACGGGGAATTCTTGCCGACTTAACCTGTGATAGTGACGGTAAAATCAGTCAATTTATTAACCCCAAAGGACAAAAAGCAAAAGATTTCCTAGAACTCCATCCCCTAGAAAAAAATCAACCCTATTATCTGGGAATGTTCTTAGTCGGTGCTTATCAAGAAATTATGGGGAATCTTCATAACTTATTTGGCGATACAAATGTTGTTCATATTCGCACCCATACCAAAGGCTATAAAATTGAACAACTGGTTCGTGGCGATACCATTACAGAAGTGCTTGCGCAAACCCAATACTCTAGTGAGGAATTATTAGAAAACCTCCGCCGTCATACCGAACAAGCCCTAGAAAAAAACTTAATTTCCTTAGCTGAGTCACGTCGTTTATTAAATAATTATCAACAAGGGCTAGGGAATTATACTTATCTCAAACCCAATGATCAGGAATAGTGTTGAAGTGCTCACAAAAGACTTCTCTCGGATGACAGAGGAAACGTGACAGCAAAACTGCGTAGAATGCATAATGTTGGAAGTAAGTGAACCCCCCAGTCAACCTTGAGTAAGCCAGCCACACAGCAACAAACTCTCCGTGTCCTTGTCGCCGATGATCATGAACTCACCCGCTATACCTTACAACTGGTTCTATCGGCGCGAGAAGCCATTACTCTTGTCGGAACCGCCTCTAATGGACAAGAAGCCCTCGAAATGGCAAAACAATATGCTCCAGATGTGTTGGTCATGGATTTACAAATGCCGATTCTGGATGGGCTAGGGGCTTCCAAAGCAATTAAACAAGAGCACCCTCAAGCTCAGATTATTGCTTACTCATCCTTAGAGAACGCAAAGACTGAGGCGATCGCGCAATCCGCCCCCATTGATGCCTTTTGCAGTAAAGAAACGCCAACCGAAGAGTTAGTCAGCCTCATCAAACAACTGGGAAACCAGCATTAGTTCTCTTGTGCTTCGGGAAATGTTTCTTTAAATTCTTCCAGTAAATCGTCCAACTCTTCTAAAGCCTGATTAACATCTAAGCGTAAACTGCCAATGTTGGGTTGTTCCATGAGATCAACCAAAACCTCGCGTTTGCTTTCAATTTTACGAATTCGTTCAATCAGCGTTTGTTTATCCATAACCCAACTTTCTTCCTTGGACACCTTCTAAGATAGACTATAAATGCTCAATACACTATGATGTCAAGATGCTCGGTCAAATCTCTTTAGGAAAATGGGGAATGATTATTGGGGGAACGCTCGCTGTTATCGGCTTTATTGCCTATGGCGCAGGAAATGCCACCCTTAATTTAGCAGGTTTTTTTTACGGGATTCCCGTTTTTTTAGGTGGATTAGCCCTGAAAGCTGCGGAACTCAAACCCACCCCTTATACGAAAGAAACCTTGCCAGAAGTGGCTAAATTGCGAGAAGAACAAGCCACTCCGACTCAAGACCAGATCCGAAAAGATGTTACTCGTTATCGCTACGGACAACAAGTGCATCTCGAAGAATCGTTAGAACGCCTCGGACTGAGTCCGACTGATGAAGAACGACCGATTTTAAGCGGACTGCGAGAAGAAGCGATTGATGGGGCGTATGCTTTGATTTTAGAGTTTGAATCTTCTTTAGTGGCTTGGGAAACTTGGCAAGATAAACACGATAAAATTGAACGCTTTTTTGGTCCAAATATTCGGGCTAAACTCAGCCAACCGCAACCTGACTGGGTGGAACTTGCCTTAATTGCTACCCCTGAAGTATCCAATCCGGAAATGTGAAGATTTGTTTGAGCAGTGTTAAAGAGTGTTTCAAATTGTTCCTTAATGACAGATTTTAGGGGGAAATACCAGAAAACCCCGTGGTAGGATGCCAAAAGTGAGTAATAAATAGTCAAGTAGAGGAGATAAACCTTGGTGTTAAGGGTTGCTGTTGTCGGATCAGGACCGGCGGGATCGTCTGCTGCTGAAGTATTAGCCAAAGCAGGAATTGAAACCTATCTATTTGAACGGAAACTGGACAATGCGAAGCCTTGTGGTGGGGCAATTCCCCTCTGCATGGTCAGTGAATTTGACCTTCCGCCCGAAATTATTGATCGTCGGGTGAGAAAAATGAAAATGATCTCGCCCTCTAATGTCACGGTTGATATTAATTTAGAAAACAAAGACGAATATATTGGAATGTGCCGTCGGGAAGTCCTAGACGGTTTTTTAAGAAATCGGGCTGCCAAACTCGGGGCGAATCTCATCAATGGCACTGTCCATCGCCTAGAGTTACCACAAAGTGATAATGAACCCTATACGTTGCATTATGCTGATCACTCTAACGGCAGTTCAGTGGGAACCGCAAAAACCCTACAAGTGGATTTAGTCATTGGTGCAGATGGTGCAAACTCACGGGTGGCAAAAGCCATTGACGCGGGAGATTATAACTACGCGATCGCGTTCCAAGAGCGGATTCGCATTCCCGAAGAGAAAATGAACTATTATGAAGAACTCGCAGAAATGTACGTCGGCGATGATGTCTCTCCCGACTTCTATGCGTGGGTCTTCCCGAAATTTGACCATGTTGCCGTGGGAACCGGTACGATGAAGGTCAATAAGGCAAAAATTAAAGACCTCCAAGCTGGCATTCGCGCGCGGGCAGCAGAACGGATTACCGGTGGCGAAATTATTAAAGTGGAAGCTCATCCGATCCCTGAACATCCTCGCCCCCATCGGGTTCGCGGTCGAGTTGCTTTAGTGGGAGATGCAGCAGGAACCGTGACGAAATCTTCTGGAGAAGGAATTTACTTTGCTGCTAAATCGGCTCGGATGTGTGCAGAAACCATTGTTGAAACCTCTAAAAATGGACAGCGGGTTCCTACAGAAAAAGACTTAAAACTCTATCTCAAACGCTGGGATAAACAGTATGGTATGACCTATCTCGTACTAGACTTATTACAACGAGTTTTCTATCGTTCCGATGCCAGTCGGGAAGCCTTTGTGGAAATGTGTTCCGATAAAGATGTGCAAAAGATGACTTTTGATAGCTATCTTTATAAAACTGTTACCCCTGGTAATCCCTTTGTTCAAATGAAAATTACCGCAAAAACCGTCGGTAGCTTACTGCGAGGACACGCACTCGCCCCTTAATGAAAATTCTTAAAATTGCAATCATTACCAGCATTGAATGTTATTCAGATGCTGGTTTTTTTGTTGTTAAAACCGAACCAATGACAGAAACCTTGAAGCGAATGAAACCTGTTAATCTAGAATGCGATAGAGTGTGAAAAAAAATTGACTATGATTGACGAGCAAAAGCAACAAGACCCAATGGATAATAACGAAACTCAGCAACCTGAAGTAACACCAGATGCCAATGCAGAAACAGATGAGCAACAACCTGTGGCTGCTGAAGTTGCCGATGCACAACCCATAGAAGGGGAAGCAGAACAACAAACTGCGCAACCTGAAGCATCTGCTAATACCGAGCAATTACAAGCAGAAATTCAAGCCCTACAACAAAAATTAGAACAAGAAACCCAACAACGAGAAGCCGTAACCGCGCAAGCAAAACGCTTAGCTGCAGACTTTGAAAACTTCCGCCGTCGCAGTGAAACGCAACAACAAGAAATTAAACAAAATGAGAAGCGGGAAACCTTATCGAAAATTTTAGAGATTGTTGATAATTTTGAACGAGCGCGATCGCAAATTAAACCTGCTACCGAAGGCGAAAAAAATATTCATAAAAGCTACCAAGGGGTTTATAAGCAACTGGTAGAAGCCCTCAAAAGCCTTGGCGTTTCTAAAATGCGTCCGGAAGGAGAACCCTTTGATCCCTACTATCACGAAGCCATGCTACGAGAACCCAGTAGTGAGCATGCAGAAGGAACGGTGATTGAAGAATTAAGATCAGGGTATATGCTGGGAGATGGAGTGTTGCGTCACGCAATGGTTAAAGTTGCTGCAGCCCCCGAGCCAAACACAGAAGCTGAGGAAAACACGGAGAATAATAGCGAAGAACAACTTGCTTAATGCAGATGCTCCTCACGATTGGCTCGTTTCCCTTATCCTGAAGGGAAGATCTTCTGATCAACTTCTCAATCCTCACTCACTTTTGAAAACCCTCATCCATCTCCAAAACTCATGGGCAAAGTTATTGGTATTGATCTCGGCACCACAAATAGTTGTTTTGCTGTTTTAGAAGGCGGTAAACCCCTTGTTATTGAGAATGCAGAAGGAGGACGGACAACCCCGAGTATTGTTGCTTTTACTAAAGAAAAGGAGCGCTTAGTTGGGCAACTGGCAAAACGACAAGCGGTAACCAACGCAGAAAATACAATCTATAGTATTAAGCGGTTTATTGGACGACGCTGGGATGATACTGAACAAGAACGTAACCGAGTTTCTTATCACTGTGTTCCTGGACGGGATCAAACGGTGGATGTGAAATGTTGGGGCAAACAATACACGCCCCAAGAACTTTCTGCCATGATCTTACAAACCTTGAAAGCGGGAGCCGAAGCCTATCTCAACGAAACTGTGACTGAAGCAGTGATTACGGTTCCTGCCTATTTCACCGATGCCCAACGTCAGGCAACCAAAGACGCAGGGACGATCGCGGGTTTGAATGTGATGAGAATTATCAATGAGCCAACCGCAGCAGCCCTTGCGTTTGGTTTGGATAAGCAAGAACAAAGGGAACATGTTCTCGTTTATGACTTAGGAGGGGGGACGCTTGATGTCTCTATCCTGCAACTGGGAGATGGAGTCTTTGAAGTCAAAGCAACTGCGGGGAACAATCACCTCGGCGGAGATGATTTTGATAATGTCATTGTGGAGTGGATGCTCTCAGAATTTCAAGGACAAGAAGGCATTGACCTCAATGAAGATAAAATGGCAATGCAACGCTTACGGGAAGCAGCAGAACGCGCTAAAATCGAGCTTTCCACTCGCCCCACCACCTCCATTAATCTGCCCTTTATTACTGCCTTTAGTAAAGGAGGAGGGGAATTAGGTCCAAAACACTTAAAATTAAACTTAAGTCGAGCTAAATTTAATGAACTGTCTCGTCAGTTAGTTGAAAAGACAATTGATCCCCTTAAACAAGCGATTGAAGATTCTGGCTTAGGTATTGACGAAATTGATCGCATATTAATGGTGGGCGGATCAACCCGTATTCCTGCAGTACAGGAAGCCTTGAAAAAGTTTTTTAACGGTAAAGAGCCGGATCGCTCCATTAATCCTGATGAAGCTGTGGCTCTCGGGGCAGCCATTCAAGGCGGAGTATTAGGACAAGAACAAGAAGTCGAAGATATCTTACTATTGGATGTCATTCCCCTTTCTTTAGGAATTGAAACCCTTGGCGAAGTCTTTACCAAGGTGATTGAACGGAATACCACAATTCCCACCAGTAAGTCTCAAGTTTTTTCCACGGCTAGTGATGGACAAACCTCTGTCGAAATTCATGTTTTACAAGGGGAACGAGCCATGGCAAGCGACAATAAAACTCTGGGTAAGTTCCTGCTGACGGGCATTCCGGCTGCGCCGAGAGGGGTTCCTCAAATTGAAGTGAGTTTTGATATTGATGTTAACGGTATTTTAAAAGTATCTGCAGAAGATAAAGGAACAGGGCGTGAACAGGGGATTGTGATTAAAGAAACCGGAGGGCTATCTCAACAAGAAATTGATCGCATGCAGCAAGAAGCTGAACAATATGCAGACGAAGACCGTAAACGCATGCAACGGATCGAATTGAGTAATCAAGCAGATAGCCTTTTCTATAGTCACGAAACCACCCTGAAGGATAATCAAGGTTTAATCCCACAAAAAACAAAAGCCATCGCAAGTCAGAAAAAAGAAGAATTAATAGCAGTGCTTGAAGATCCCAATTCGCAGTTAGGTGTGATTCAAAATCGCCTCGAAGACTATCGACAAGCGGTCTTAAGCATGGGATCAGAAGTTTATAGCCAAGGGAGTGGAAAATCTTCAGCAAGGGGTTATGAAACTGTGGGAGAAGAAGAGATCACAATGGAAACTAGAAAGACTGATGATTCTAACAGTCCGATCTCGACGCAACCCGAAAAAACAATCAATAATGAAACTCCCGAACTAGAAGCGGTATTTAGTACGTATAATGATCACACGCAAGATTCAGATGTTGCCACTTCCTCCCATGATGAGATAGATTTAGGAGATGCAAGTGACAATCCCCAGACCAAGTTTGATCTCGACGATGACGATTTTAACCCCTTTGAAGACTTTGACGAAGAAGAAGAAGCCTCAAATGATGATTACGAGGCGGTAGAATAACAAGGGTTAAAATGATGATCATTGAAGCCTTTGGCAACACTTGCTACTCTCAAAAGAAGACATAATTTTTAAGATAAACTCTAAATACTAAACGACTGCTCTATGGCTGCCGATTATTACGAACTCTTAGGAGTCTCCCGCGATGCAAGTAAGGAAGATATTAAGCGTGCTTACCGTCGTCTCGCACGACAATATCATCCTGATGTGAATAAGGAAGAGGGAGCAGAAGAACGATTTAAGGAAATTAACCGCGCTTACGAAGTTCTCTCCGAACCGGAAACAAGAGCGCGTTATGACCGCTTTGGTGAAGCAGGTGTTGGTGGGGCTGCAGCCAGTGGGGCTGGCTACCAAGATTTCGCCACTGATATGGGTGGCTTCGCTGATATCTTTGAAACCATATTTAGCGGTTTTGGTGGTGCTGCTGCTGGAGGATCCACCCGCCGTCGCACCGGACCCACCCGCGGTGATGATTTACGCCTTGACTTGAAAATTAAGTTCCGAGACGCGGTCTTTGGCGGTGAAAAGGAAATTCGCATTCCTCACCTCGAAACCTGTGAAACTTGTGAAGGAAGCGGTGCTAAACCCGGTAGTAGTGCCAGTACTTGCTCCACTTGTTCTGGTAGTGGGCAAGTGAGACGGGCGACCCGCACCCCATTTGGTAGTTTTGCTCAAGTTTCAGTTTGTCCCACCTGCAATGGTGAAGGGCGCGTCATTGAAGAAAAATGTGAAAGTTGTGGTGGGGCGGGTCGCAAACGAGAAACGAAAAAGCTAAAAATTTCAATTCCTGCTGGCGTTGATAATGGGACTCGGTTGCGAGTTTCTGGAGAAGGAGATGCAGGGTTACGGAATGGATCGCCAGGGGATTTATATGTTTATTTGAGTATTGAACCTGACCCAGAATTTAAGCGGGATGGACTCAATATTCATTCTGAAATTACTGTCAGCTATTTACAAGCGATTTTAGGCTGTCGTTTGCAGGTGAATACTGTCGATGGTGAAGAAGACTTACATATCCCAGCAGGAACACAACCGGATACCGTGCTTACTCTCGAAGGAAAGGGTGTCCCCAAACTCGGTAATCCAGTGAGCCGAGGTGATCAATTAATTACCATCCATGTGGAAATTCCCACTCGCTTGAATGCGGAAGAACGAGAATTGCTGGAAAAACTAGCAAAAATTAAGGGTGACAGCACTGGGAAAGGAGGTTTAGAAGGATTCTTAGGACGGGTGTTTGGCGGATGAGTCAGTCAATTTCTTCTAGCAATTCAAAATCCGTTCCTGATGCTGAACTCGATTTACGGGGAACTCCTTGTCCCATTAATTTCGTGCGGACGAAACTCCGCTTAGAACAAATGGAGGCAGGATCTTTATTGGAAGTTTGGTTAGATCCTGGAGAACCGATCGAGCAAGTTCCGGATAGCCTAAAAATGGAGGGCTATCCCATTGAAAGTCTCGACGATCGCGGTGAGTTTTTTGCACTGCGGGTGCGACGCTCGGCAAATTAACCATGGCGGATCACGATCAGCTAACGGGAACTGTGGTTGCAGTACAAGCGAATTTTTATCAGGTGCAATTCGATACTGATGAAAGTCGCTTGCTGTGTACGCGCCGATCGCGCTTGAAAAAAATTGGACAAAAGGTCATGGTGGGCGATCGCGTAGTAGTAGAAGAACCAGATTGGAGTGATCAACGAGGCGTAATCACAGAGGTTTTTCCCCGCAAAAGTGAACTCGACCGACCCCCAGTGGCAAATGCAAATCAATTAGTGCTTGTCTTTGCCTTAGCGCAACCGCCATTAGACCCCCTACAATTAAGCCGTTTTTTGGTCAAAGCAGAATCAACTGGGATTGACTTGTGTTTATGCTTAAATAAACAAGATTTAGTTTCGATTGAAGAGAGACAACAGTGGAAGACTCGTCTTCAAAGCTGGGGTTACACACCATTTTTGATTAGTGTCGAAACCGGAGAAGGATTAAGCAGCCTCCAACAACAACTGCAACATAAAATTACCATTCTTGCGGGTCCTTCTGGGGTGGGTAAATCCAGTCTCATTAATCTCTTGATCCCCCAAGTTCAGTTACGAGTGGGGGCGGTATCGGGAAAACTGCAACGGGGACGACATACCACCCGCCATGTGGAGTTATTTCGTTTACCAGAGGGGGGATTACTCGCGGATACCCCAGGGTTTAATCAACCGGATCTTGATGGTGATCCTTTAGCTTTAGCCCAATATTTTCCAGAAGCGAGAGAACGCTTAGCCGATGACAGTTGTCAGTTTAGTGATTGTTTGCATCGGGATGAACCAAACTGTGCGGTGCGAGGAGACTGGGAACGGTATGAGCATTATTTAGAGTTTTTAGACAGCGCGATCGCGCGATCGGTGGAACGAGAACAGACGACTGATGCTGATGACAGCTTAAAACTTAAAATTAAAGGGTCTGGAGAACGTCGTTACGAACCCCGCTTAGAACGGAAAAAGTACCGTCGAGGATCACGACGACAACAGCATCAAGATTTGCAGGAATGGTGTAAGGATATTGAGGATACAGATGGGTTGATTGAGTAAGTTGATGAGGAATTAATTGAACCACAGAGTCACAGAGAACACGGAGAGTTTTTTGGTTTATGTCTGTTGACTAAACTGACCCCCTAAAATCGCGATCGCGCAGCCGATTAATAATATAATTGCACCGATTAAAACCAATAAACTTGGGACTTCTCCAAACACAAAAAAGCCCAAAGCACTTGCGCTGACCGGTTCAAATAAAATCGCTAAAGTCACAAAGGTTGGAGAAATAAATCGGACTGACCAATTAAAGCTGGTGTGTCCTAAAATTTGGGAAAACAGAGCCATTCCTAATAAATAGAAATACACTGGTGTGGGATAACCCCAGTAATAAATCCCAAAGAAAAAGGGTAAAGGAAATAATAAAATAGCTGCGGTGGTATAAGCGATCGCGCTATAGTTGCCAACGGATAAGCCCTCCGCTTGTGCTTGTTTTCCCAATAATAAATAAACACTTGCTGACCAAGCCCCAAATAAGGCTAAAGCATCTCCAAGTAAGGGGTTACTTCCCCCAGTTAAACTCCCTGCATCACCAATGGCAATACAAAACCCACCGCCTAAGGCAATCATAATGCCTAAACTCGTTAAGGGTTTCGGTTTTTCTTTGAACCATAACCAAGATAAAAGCGTAACCCAAATCGGGTTAGTGGTGACAATGGTTGTAGAAGCAGCAATGGATGTAAAAGATAGGGAAGTAATCCAAGTGGCAAAATGAATACTTAAGGTGATTCCAGCAGCAATTGACCATCGCCAACCCTGACGAGAAATGACACTTGTTTTCTCATTGCTTCTAACAAAAGGAACAATCATCATTGACGCGATCGTTAATCGGGATGCAGCAATAAATAAACTGAAACCCAGCCCACTTTGTTCTGCTGTCTGTAAACAAAGACGAATAAAAATGGCTGCGGTGGAAACGCCCACCACACCAAAAAATAAAACAGCTAGAACTTGTCTCTTATGGGTCATTAGTCATTGGTTAGTGAGTAGTGGGTAGTTTTTCTTCTTTTTTACTATGCACTAATAACTGGTCACCGATCACTGACAACGGTCGGAGGAACAGCGTTTTTGTTCCATAATGGTTTTCAGATCAGGTCGTCCCGTAAGGGCTAAACGACGATCTGCCCACAGACCATACACCCAATTCGCGATCGCGCCAACAATGGGTAACTTAGTAATCGCATACACCCAACCCATCCCTAACGCTTCATACACGCGACGGAAGACTTCAATATCTTTAACAACAGTTCCATCCGGTAAAACGCCATGAATGCGCCCCATCGCCGTTTCAAAATCCACACCACCATTCGCTTCCGGTTGGTAGTTCTCATCTGCAATATCAACAAATTTGACTAAACCGCGCCCCCCGTCTCGCTTCTGCAAGAAATTAACTTCTCGCACACATAACGGGCATTCACCATCATAAAGGAGTTTTATCTTCCACTGAATTTTTTTGGTTTGAGACATCACAAGTATGCTTAAGTATGAGCAGTACGTTTCCTTCTATTTTAAAAAATGTTAAGTTAATTGAGTGCCGTCACTTATAAAATAAGATTTAAATTATTTGAGCGTAGGTTAATGGCTAAGGACTTCCTTAAAATTATATTTTTTTCGTTCGTTATTTTTTTAGCAGCAAAATTAGGCTTAGAAGTATCAATTGCCCAAGATAACATTTCCTTGCTTTGGCCCCCAACCGGAATTAGCATTGCTGTTCTATTGCTTCACGGCAGAAAAATGTGGTCGAGTATTGCTCTGGGAATCGCTTTCGCCACTGCTTCCACTGGAGTCAGTTTAGGGTTTATTGTTGCAGCAGGATTAACCAATACAGTTGAGGCTTTATTGGCAACGCAGTTGATTCATCATTGGCAAGTTAACTATAAATTAGAGCGTATTTATGATGTTTTAAAACTGCTAGCGATTCTTCTTATTATTACACCAATGATCGCTAGTTTAATTGGCACTACAGGTTTTTGTCTTAATTTTACTTGTTCTCCGGAAACCTTTTTTAATATTAGCTGGAAATGGTGGATTGGCAATGCAATGGGAGGCTTAGTGATCACACCACTTCTTTTAACTTGGAGTTATCATAGGTTCAATCATTTCCCCCCTTCTCCTCAAACTCTATTATTAATCATTAGTGGCTTTGCTTTACTAATTTTTACCAATCTTTTAGTATTTGGTATTATTCCAACTTTATTAATCAATTTAAATTATTATCCCTTACAATATCTTTGTTTTCCATTTTTAATTTGGGCAGCATTTTCTCTCAAGCAAAAAGGAGCAACATTAGCCATTTTTTTTACAGTTATTATTGCGATAGAAGGAGCATTACAAGGATATAAGCCTTTTGGGATTACAGAGTCAATTCACAGTAATTTATTAATCATGTGGTCATTTATTATTGTTGTCTCGATTCCAACTTTAATTCTGGCTTCTGCTGTTGCTGAACGTGAATTTGCTGAAGAACAACTATCCATCTTAGCCTATCAAGATCCGCTCAGCAAATTACCTAATCGGTCTGCGTTCTATCAAGAAGTTTCTATCTCTTTAAATCATTGTCATTCAAAAAAAAATGATCAATCTTGTGCCGTATTATTTATTGACTTAAACCGCTTTAAAGAAATCAATGATAGTTTTGGACATACATTAGGGGATCAATTGCTGTGTCAAGTGGCTCAACGGGTAAAATCCTATATTCCAGAAGAATACATGATAGCTCGTTTAGGAGGGGATGAGTTTGCAGTTTTAGTTCCCAATTTCAAGGAATATCAACAAGTCAAAATTTTAACCCAAGGAATTTTAAGTCAATTTGAAGCCCCTTTTTTTATCGAAAATTGTGAATTTTTAATTGGCGCAACCATTGGTATTGTTATCGGAAACTGTCGCTATAGTCGGGCTGAAGATTTAATTAGAGATGCAGATATTGCGATGTATAATGCTAAAACTCGTCATCGTAAATTTTGCTATTTTGACTCTATAATGAGGAAAAAAGTAATATCACGATTAAACTTAGAGCAAGACTTACGACGAGGAATTAATAATGATGAATTAAATTTAGTTTATCAGCCAATTGTTAATATTTTAAATAAAAAAATAATTGGTTTTGAATCTCTATTACGTTGGTATCATCCTGAACAAGGTTGGGTTTCTCCAAATCGTTTTATTCCGATTGCAGAAGAAACAGAATTAATTATTGAGATTGGAGATTGGATTTTAACACAAGCCTGTCAGCAACTTCAAGAATGGCGACAACAGTTTTCATCCGAAATGTTAATCAGTCTCAGTGTTAATGTTTCTCCGAAACAGTTTCGGGAAAATGATTTAGTTTTCCATGTTAACCAAATGCTTAAACTTTATGAGATTAGACCTGAAGATTTAAAGCTGGAAGTGACAGAAACAGCGATTTTAGAATCTAACTCGAAACAAGTTTTAGAAGACTTAAAAGCAATTGGTGTCGGACTTTATTTAGATGATTTTGGAATCGGTGAATCTTCGTTAAGTCGATTATATCAGTTGCCGTTAGATGTGATTAAAATTGATCGGAGTTTTGTCCAAGGTCTTCCTGAAAATAAACGCAAATGCGCGATCGCGCAAACGATTATTAACCTTGCTGATAATATGGATCTAGGAGTCATTGCAGAAGGCATTGAAACTGAAGCCCAAAAAGATGAACTCTTAAAATGGGGGTGTCGAAGAGGACAAGGCTTCTTGTTCTCTAAACCCGTTTCAAGAGAGGTCGCAACGGAAATGATTGCTCATCATTCAGCCTAATTGCATTGACCACAACAAGTAAGCTATAATATCTAGGCTAAAACGCAACGCCAGCATAGCTCAGTGGTAGAGCAACCCACTCGTAATGGGTAGGTCGTCGGTTCAAATCCGATTGCTGGCTTTTTGTGCTGTTGTACATTAACTAATTATTTGTCATCGGTAACAAATTAGTGTCGTCTTAACACGTTAAATGTCTTTGTAGGGACTTGTTACAACTCGAATTACGATTATCTTCTTTTGTTCCGAGGCTCATGTCTTCTGCGTCTTGCTTTCAACCAACAGACTAAGCGATTAGAAGCTGATTTGGTTTCCTCTTCTAAACTTTCATAGACAAATGTTTTCGCACTCCCATCCTCAATCACTTCTTTGAGGACTCTTTTGTGCTTAGGAATGCGTGACAACAATTCAGATTTCATTACTCTAATTATCTTGCTTTTCTCTATTATCCAGTTTAAAGCGCGATCGCGCTTCTTCAGGATTTTTTCCCCACGCATGACAACCTTTAATCGCAGGAACATAAGCGACGAATGTTCCCTTATCATCAGGGCGTAAAATAATTTTGTAGTCTGTTAAGGCTTTCATTGCTATTTTCTTAAATAGTGTTTTGTCAGGAACGGGCTAACATTTTTTGCCGTCTAGTTTTGACGATTTCTGGAATATATTTATTTTTATCGGTTTGTCCATCAAAACCCAATCGTTCATAAACCATACCACCGATTCCAGGGATTACTTCACCTGATGTTTTACGTTCATCATCACGGGCGAAGTAAAAGAACTGAAATTTCTGATAGATGTTTTCTTCAAACTCGGCTTTGAGTTTTTCTTCTGCACCTTGATAAATGACAGGGGCGACAACAAAAATCTGTTCAGGTTCGATTTTTTGAATGAGGTTCGTTAAATTGGTTTTGACAACACAAGCACCAAAAATAATGGATTTTACAATAATTAAATAGTTAACCTTTGCTTGAGTCGGTTCTTGGTATTTTTTGAGAATTGGGGCGACTTGCAAGTCTGGAATGTCGAAGGGAGAGAAGCGTTGATTCCAGAAGCAAGCAAAGGAAATGTCGTGATAACGAGTTTCTAAGCGAGAGAGAACGCCTTTTGCTAAATAGTCAGCATCTTCTACGGTAGAAGCTAGATAAATCTTGGGCTGATTTTCTGTAATTTTATTGAGAAAGATATCGCCAAAGGATTCACCGAGAGATGTCATGGCTTGACGGTACTCAGCAGGAGACACTTGCTTATCGGCTAGGGTATCTAGCAGTTGTTGCGTGTGGGGGGTGTTGTACGGCGAATAGTGTCTTGACATTTAATTACTCCCGACAAGCAGGCTTTCAATTTCATCGAAGGTGGCGGGCTGGTTTTGTTTAATCCAATTCTGAAAACGACGAAACTGTTCGGTTTCGATGCTTTGGGGGAAAGTTCCTGAATCTAGTCCTCCACTATATTCCCAATGAAAGAATCCTTTGTCTAGATTATAGGTGAAAAGATCAATCCGATCTAATATCTTCTTTACTTCTGGATCTAAATCCTGTGGGGGAAGGAAGGAACGGATATAGGAAGGGTTACATTGCTGGGCTGAGGTTAGAATATCGATCGCGCTGGCTTCTGATTTATCTGTCAAGACCCAAGCCCCTAACAAGGCTTTCAAGACCATTTCTAGCTTATCAGGTTCAGGGTTTTCAAAAGCGCACAGGTAGCGAATCGCTTGGTTAAAGTCGGGTTGCTGTTCAATCAGTTTTGTGGGATTAGGGGTGTAGGGAAAATAGAAAACTTGACTGTAAGGTTTGATATCTGCTGGTATATCGGCTTCTCTCCTAGTTTTTGTCCTTTCGTCGGAAACAACGAGATAAAGC
>JAVLCL010000533.1:0-2199 GCA_031580825.1 Halothece sp. Uz-M2-17 | reverse complement strand
TTTCAAACCCTGCTTCTCGAATCCAATCCATGACATTAAATAGCATGGTTTCGGTTTGCACCCGATTAATCGCCGTTTGCACTTCTGGGTTAAAATCTTGAATGCCAAAGCTAACGCGATTAAACCCTAAACTTCGTAAAAACAGAAGATAATTTTTATCCACATATTTAGGATTAATTTCAATGGAAACTTCTGCATTATCTTCAAAAGGAAAAGTCTCGCTCATCTTTTTCCATAACTTTTCCACTTGTTCTAAGTTGAGGTAGTTTGGCGTTCCCCCTCCCCAATGTAATTGGTTAACTTTTCGTTTAGAATCCACTAAACTCGCCACTTGATCGATATTTCTAAACACATAATCTAAATAGGGTTCAGCCAATTCTTTCTTTTGCGTGATTAAGGTATTACAACCGCAGAAATAACAGGGCGTTTCACAAAAAGGAATGTGACAATATAACGAGAGAGGAGTTTGGCTTTTATTCCCCACTTGAATTGCATTGGTGAAGGCTTGTGGATCAAAGGTTTCTGTTAATTCTGTTGCAGGGGGATAACTGGTATAACGGGGTAAAGCACGAGCGTATTTTTTTAAAAGTTCAGTATTGAATTCAACGGTTTTGATGGTCATTTCTATTATTATTAGTCATTGGTCATTAGTCATTAGTCCTTGGTGATTAACTGGCTTGTAATTACCAAGGACAGAGGAGAAACAAGGGAAAACAAACGGCTAGCTAGTTACTAATTTCTAGACAGCAACAGCTTTTTCGGTACTACCGGGTTTATCTTGGCGAGTAAGAAGATCAAACAGATGGTCACCGATGCTTTCTTTAATTTCTCCTTCTAATTCATGGAAAACATCCCGATTCATCCGAAAGACATCATTGGCTTCATCAACAATGGCTTGAACGGTCGCTTCATCAACATTAATTTCATCAAGGGCTTGACGATATTTTTGTTTGAATTCTCGTTTTGCTTCCACGGTTGGTAGTGCATCAAATTCATGTAAGCTGGTTCCTTTATCAGGGGGTAAATCCATCGCGGAACGGGCAATTTTTCTTAAACTTTGACCCCCTGAAAGATCGCCCATATAACGCACATAAGCATGAGCAATTAATCGTTCGGGTTGGGTTTCACTGATCTCTTTGATGCGATTGACGTAAACTTGTCCCGCAGGAGAAGCAGAGATTTTGTTTTGCCAATCGTCTCCGAAATAAAACGCTAAATCTTCTTCCAGTTTCTGTTTCCGTTCCAACTCTGGGAAATAGATTTTCCCCACCACAGGATGTTCTCGATGACGATAGATTTCAGCTTCTAACGTGGAATAAACAAAATACAAATCTGCGGTGAGTTCAGCAAAAGGCTTTCTCTCCATGACCCCTTTGAGAAAGCATTTCATAAACGCAGTATTTTCCGAGGCGGTATGAGACTTTTTCGTTCCTTCACGGAGTTGTTCAGCGAGATGACTCATGGTTCAATCCCTCTTCAAATCTTTTATATCATTTAATGATTATGAAGTGATATATTACTAATTGCACTCAATTTCTTTAATTTCTTTACAAAATTTGAGGATCGGAGTGCCTAACCCATTAGATATGTCTATGATATCCATTGGATAACTTTAAGGAGAAAAAGTACTTATGTCAACAGCCGTCTCTCAACCGGAAGTCAAAACCTCGATGAAAGAAACCTTACTCACCCCTCGCTTTTACACCACTGACTTTGATGCGATGGCGGAGATGGACTTATCGAGTCAGAAAGAAGAGTTAGAGGCGATGGTGGCGGAAATGAAGGCGGATTACAATTGCCATCACTTTGTCCGTACCGAAGCATTTGAGAAATCGTGGGCGCATATCGACGGAAAGAAAAGAGAGGCGTTTCTAGAATTCTTAGAACGGTCTTGCACCTCAGAATTTTCAGGATTTTTGCTATTTAAGGAACTGTCTCGCAAACTCAAAGGACGGAACCAGTTGTTGGCGGATATTTTCCACTACATGGCGCGGGATGAAGCCCGACACGCTGGCTTTTTGAACAAAGCGATGAAAGATTTCAATGTCACCCTTGATCTCGGCTATTTAACCAAACATCGCACTTATACTTTCTTTAAGCCAGAATGGGTCATTTATGCGGTTTACCTATCAGAAAAAATCGGTTACTGGCGCTATATCACCATTTATCGCCACTTAGAACAGCATCCCGAATACGAGT
>JAVLCL010000532.1:0-2209 GCA_031580825.1 Halothece sp. Uz-M2-17 | reverse complement strand
TTCTTCACTTTTGCCATAGGCACTTGCTGTTTCAATATGATTAATTCCCTGTTTTAGAGCTTGCTGAAGCGTGTTTTGAAACATAGCGGGATTCCCTAAACCCCGCATTGTCCCCAGCGAGAAGACCGATAGAGAAAGATTCGTTTTTCCAAACCGCCGGTATTGCATCACTAGCTTGATTCTTCGTTATTTTTAGAGGATTGTCCACGAATGAAATCTTCTGGACTGAGATTGGATAAGAACTCTTTGAAGGCTTTTTTCTCTTCCTCGTCAGCATCGCGATCAACAGGAATGGAGGCTTCTGCAATCACTTCTTCCATGACCCAGATCGGACTATTGGTGCGAACGGCGATCGCGATCGCGTCACTAGGACGACAATCAATTTCTCGGATCTCTTCTCCCTGTTGCAGACACAGCAGCGCGTAAAACGTATTATCTTGCAAAGCATGAATAATCACCCGCGTGACGGTCATTTCCCATGTATCGAAAATATTGACCATTAAATCATGGGTGAGGGGACGCGGTGGCGTTTGGTTTTCAATTGCCCCCATAATTGCTTTGGCTTGGTCTTGTCCAATATAAATGGGCAACGCCCTACGTTCAGAATGATCTTTTAAAAGCGCGATCGGGCTTCGTGTTATCGCATCCAAGGCAATCCCAGCAACTTTCATTTCAATCATCAGCTTAGCCTCTCTTGCACTGCTCTCAGTCTTGAGTTTTCCTTTGGGGTAATGCGGTACAGTGATAAATGTACCGATCACCCCTATTGTACTTTTTTCCTTGTCCCGCTCCTACCTTATTCGTTGTTCAGCAAGTGTTTAATCAGTTACTCAGCCCACAAATTAACTTATGTTTACCGGATTAATTCAAGCTCAAGGTATTATTCAACCGCTTGGGCGCGATCGCTTCCAAATTCGTATTCCCCCCGCTCAAGCAGCTTCTCTTCTTGTAGAAATGGCAATGGGAGATAGCGTTGCCGTCGATGGCGTTTGTCTCACAGTAGAAAGTCTGCTTCCCGATGGGTTTGTTGCTACTGCCTCTCCAGAAACTCTAGCACGGACGACGCTCGGTAGCCGAAATGAGGCAAGCACCTACGTTAATATTGAACCTTCATTGCAGGTCGGGTCTAAACTGGGGGGACATTTTGTTACGGGTCATGTAGATGGGGTTGGACGTTTAATCCGGTCAGTCGCAACAGAACGAGCTTGGGAAATGACATTTGGACCTCTCAGTGGTCTATATGAGGTTTGGGAACAAAATATTGCTCGCTACTTAATTCCCAAGGGCAGTATTGCGATTAATGGTATCAGTTTGACCATTGCTGAATGTGATCCTCAGGGGAGTTGGTTTCACTGTGCGGTAATTCCAGTAACGTATCAAGAAACAAATTTATCGAGTTTGCAAGAAGGAAACTGGGTGAATCTTGAAAGTGACATCCTCGGAAAATATGTAAATAAACTTCTGAATCATCGCTCGAGTGATGGTTCAGAAAATGACATCAGTCTTTCTTTTCTTGCTGAACATGGCTATCTCTAGTTTAACGATTCGAGCTTAGCTTCTAAGTGAGCAACTCTGTCTTTTAACTGAGTCAGGCTATTCTTCCATTCTGTTTGCTGATCACTCACACTTGCGAGATGGTCTTCAAGATGAACTAACTGTTCATATTCCGTTCGCAGCTGCTGCAATGTACTCTGGATACTATTGGGATCGCAGCTATCTTCGACACTAGAGAGACGTTCACTCAGAAGTTGTGCAGTTTGCTGGTATTCCTGATGTAATTTCGCCCGAGTTTCTCCCAATTGTTCGGATAAACTCACAATTTGATGGGTGTGGGCGGTCAATTGATCTTCAAACGTCTTTACTTGTTTTTGATAGGTTTCCTGATGGCTATTCATTTCTAGAGCTAAGGTAGAAAGTTGACTGGTAAAGTTATAAAGCATCTCAGAATGCTCTTGTAAGCGTTGATCCATTTTTTGTATGGTTTCAGCAAGATTTTGAACAATTGTGGCTTGTTGTTGCAGTTGCGAGGCAACGGAGTTTAGTGTTTGTGTTCCCTCTTCTTGTTCGGTTTGGAGTTGTTCGAGTTGACTGTGCTGAAGATGGTTGAGGTGATGTAACTGTTCTTGTCGAATAATTAAATTCAGAATTAGGGTGACACTAATGGGCAATACTGCCCAAACCAGTTGTTGAGACGCAATTGTCACAATAC
>JAVLCL010000531.1:0-2216 GCA_031580825.1 Halothece sp. Uz-M2-17 | reverse complement strand
GTTTCAACTTACGGGCTTTTCTGGAGCAGACTGTTATGCTAACGCTTCCCCCTTTAAAGTCTTTGGGGTTGATTAACAAATTACAGAAGTCGCCGTAAAGCCCACGCGCTTTTAGCCGTGGGAATGTCAACTTAATAGAAAGGTTTTAATTTGATGAGGTAAGAGAGAAACCTTCAACTGATTATTTTCAAGGTAATTATAATTTTCTTCATCCCAAGTTTCTAAGAAGTTCGTTTCACAGTAATGATCAGCCGAAAAACCGAATTTAATCGTTGTGAATTGTTCTTCTGAAGTTTGATTATACAATCGTAAAACAACTGTTCCCGTTTCCTCTGCTGGCTTCAATGCGGATAGAATGATATCTGCATTATCGATCGCGCATAAAGAGCCGACACGCTCTAATTTTCCGGTAGAATCAACATAAGGTAGATCAGGCATTTCTCGCACCCAAGCGGGATGGGAAAATTCACGGGCGTAACGAATCATTTCTGGTTGATCGAAAGTTGCGATTCCATACGCCAATTCTGCACTCATTTTCCGTTGACATTGCGCACCAGGAGTGGGAACCGAAGGACCGGCTTGACAAGGACGAATGCGACCTTTCCCCACTGAAAGATAACCTACCGCACGATGTAATGTTATCGCGACGTGATCTCCCATCACTTCATATTCCGGTAAGCCTCGGTTCGCAACCCACACTTGATAATCACGTCCCGAAAAAAGAACAAAATCTCCCTGATGATGAGTGGGATAATCGAGTTCTCCCGGATAGGTTTGATATCGTTCGGGATTGCTTTCTGGGGTGCGTAAAGCTGTTTTTTCCCGTGAAACGAGACGAAAATGTCCATCAGCAAGGGATTGGTTGGTGGAGAAGCCTAAAGGAAGGACAGCGCGTAAGCGTCCATTTTCGGCGGTATTTTCATAATCAATCGTTATTCCCACATCCGCTTGCGGAGTCAGGGTAAGATCAACAGTTACTTTGAGCGTCGTTTCGCCGAAGATTCCGTTTTCTTGACTATAGCTTTTGAGAACCGTGAGATGATAGGTCAGTTGTAGGGTATCGGTTTTTTGCGGATGAAAAGTTGCAGTTTCCAGGGTTCCCCAAACCGGTTTAAACTCAGGAACCGGACTAAAAGAATAAGTATCTCCCCCATCAAGTTGATATTCTAATTGGAGAAAGTTAGAAAACGTGGTTTCAGTTGCTTTCTCGGTGAGAGTGACTTGTTTATCTTTTATTGCTAGCAGATAGCGTTGATTTTCTAAAGTTAACGGTTGATTGGGTATTGTTTCCGGTAACGGTTGGTTATCTTGATAAATATGAACCAGTTGATAGCCTAATGGCGGAAGCGTAATTGAGAATTTAATCTTGTAGCGTCGTCCCCATGTTGTTTCTAAATAGCGCGATCGCGCTCTGGGGGCTTCTGTATCTAATACACTGATTTTAATAGGCTTTCCATAACCATCACACCCAACTAACCCCAAAGGGGGTAACGGATTTCCCCATTCCCCATCAGGGTTCGGAAAATAAATCAAAGTCTCTACTTCATACGTCGCTTCCCATGGATGCGGGTTAAACACAAAAACATCAGTGGTATATTCTCCGGTTTGTTGTGGCGGAATAAAACCAGTTTTTAAAAGGGTTTCCAACTGTTCCACTAAAACCGTTTCTCCGATTTGTTCAATCTGACGAAAACGAAACTCATCATCATCATGAACGCCATCCACACTACAGCCACAAATATCATCATGAGGATGGTTTTTTAATAATAATTGCCATGCTTGATTAATAAAGGGACGGACATCATTTCCTAGCCCGAACTTTTCTAACCAAGCACTCATCGGTTCCACATATCGTGATAATAGTTGTTGTGCAGAATGATTCTGCTGTTTCAGATACATTCGGGTAGAATAAACACTAGCTAAAATCGGTTGATCCGCATTCCCAATCAGATCTCCTTCATAAGTTTGATGGGCTTTATTTTCAGCTTGAATCGCATTAATAAAATCAGGAATTGTTCCGTGATCAAGTTCGATTCCGTCTAACGTTTCATTCAATTGTGATAATAAACTGGGGATATTTTTCTGAACCGGAAGATGATCAAAACCATTGCTGAGTAAAACCGTTTCTTCTTGTTGTAAAGGAAGCATCGTTTTTAAGGCTTGTTCCACTTGTTGCTTCGCCAGATCAACTTTTTCTGTATGTCCTTCAAAGCGTC
>JAVLCL010000530.1:0-2217 GCA_031580825.1 Halothece sp. Uz-M2-17 | reverse complement strand
TTAAACCCCATTGATCGGCTAAAGAGTTAGGTTCAATTTGAGTAATTTCTAACGTTTCAGGTTGAACAGTAATTCCTAAATTGATATCACTTACTTTTGCAGTTTCTTGAGGAGGCGGTGCTGGTTGGGAGGGATTTTCTAGAAATTTACGAATGGTACTAATATGAGTTGCCATGCCAAAAGTTTGGGATTCTTCACTACTCTGAAAACGAACGATCGCGCGATTAATTCCAATCAGTTTTCCTTCCGCATTTAACAACGGTCCACCGGAATCACCAGGACTCAGGGTAAGATTCGTATAAAGTCTGCTCTTAGCTTCTATTTTTTGCAGTTGACCCGTGATCCAATTGTTTAGAGACGTAGAAGGATCATCTAAGGCATAAACCGTTTCTCCCATTTCTAAACTGTTTGCATCGGCAAGGGGTAGCGTTGAAAAAGTTTGATTAGCAAGAATTTGAATCAGAGCCAGATCTTGTGTGGTATCAACAGCAATTACTTTTCCGGGATAAGAGATACCTTCCTCAGTTAGAATGCTCACTTGTCCTCGTTTGGCGTTACGAATAACGTGCTCACTGGTTAAAACAACACCACTGGCTTTAATAATACTTCCTGTTCCTTGACCACCAACCCCCTGTAAGGTCACAATGGCTGCACTAATTTCTGGAGTCAGTTGTGTTGGCTGTGGTTGAGACTGGGCTTGGGCAAGGGGAGGAAGCAGAATCGGGAGTAGATTGAGTGGGAGAAGTACAGACGCTATCACATGACTAGCAACAGCAATTAATAAACTCAATCTCAATGGTTTAAGTGATTTCATTCGAGAAAGTAGGAGATGCAAAGTTAAGGTATCTTCTGTCTGAAAATGTTATATTTAGTAATGTTAATCACATTAATGGGATCAACAATAAGATGGTTTTATGTCGATTGATTTATGCTAGCGAAGCGATCGCGGGATTGGCTTATCCAGAATTAAAAGATATTATGGAAAAGTCTGAAAAAAATAATACTCCTGTTGGCATTACTGGAATGCTCTGCTTTGGGAATGATAAGTTTTTACAAATTTTAGAAGGCGAAAGATCACAAGTCAGTGCTACTTATGAAAGAATTCTTCAAGATGATCGTCATTATAAAAGTGAAATTATTGAATTTGTTGAGATTGAAAGTCGCCTTTTTACCAATTGGTCAATGAAAGTTGTGCAAATGGGTGAACAATTTCCTAAAAAATTAAAAGAGTTGAGTCTCAAATATTCCAGTTATCCGACCTTTGATCCAACAGCAATGACTCAGGCTCAATGTTTAGAATTTATGAAAGAATTATCAGCGTTTATTCGCTCGACCTAAGTCATGATTAGTTACGATTGGTTAGTCATTGGGGGTGGCATTACAGGGAGTGCTCTTGCTTATGAGTTACAAGCAAAAGGAGCAAACGTTTTATTATTAGAACCCAGTCGAACGCTTGATAATGCAACTCGTTATAGTTATGGGGGACTTCCATTTTGGGCAGGACGTTCCCCAGAAACAAAAGACCTTTGTGCACAAGGACTGAAACTCCATCGTGATCTCCCGAATCTTTTAGATCAAGAGACAGAATTTCGCGAGATTAATTTATTATTAACGATTAGAAAAAATGAGTCAGTTGAAGAGAGTGTTCAGCAATATCAAGACTGTGACATTCCCCCACAAGTATTGAGTGTGGAAGAAAGCTGTGAACTGGAACCGCTTTTAAATCCCAGCGCGATCGCGGGATCAATTTGTTTTCCTCATGGTCATATTAATCCCAAAAAAACGAATGCAGCCTATCTACAAACCTTCACTCGTTTAGGCGGAAAAGTTATTAATGAAGCGGTTCATTCTCTAGTCTTTCAAAATGATCAAGTCATTGGGGCAAAGACTCAACAACAGACGTATTATGCTAACAATACTGTTCTCTGTGCAGGAGGATTTACTCGCGAATTATTAACTGCAATGGGGGTTAAAATTCCCCTCTACTTTACCCACGCCGAACTTTTAGAAACACCGCCACTAGAGTTAGACTTGAAAACATTAATAATGCCCGCCAATGACCAACGATTAGGCTTAGAAACCACAGCAACTGCACCCGAAAAAGAAGCCTTATGGGAACAATCGGGACAAGAATTAGCAGAACCAGTGCTTGATCTGGGAGCAATTCAATTTCGTGATCGACATTTATGTATGGGTCAAATTAGTCGAACTTTAAGT
>JAVLCL010000021.1:5415-15065 GCA_031580825.1 Halothece sp. Uz-M2-17 | reverse complement strand
AAAATCGAGTTCCGTTCCTTTTGTCCTTCTGTGCGAACTGGGGCATAATTAAATTGCTGTTCGACTGTGTCTTGGATCGCATCAGAAATCGCTTTCACTTGGGTGCGGGAGTAGCCGGTTGTAACGACGAAGTAATCGGCAAGGTAGGAGACATCCACAACTTCTAAAAGGACAATATCTCCAGCTTTCCGACTATCTGCAGCGTGCGCGATCGTCCAAGCTAGTTTTTCTGCAGCAGCTAAAGTGGGAGTATTCGGAGAAGTCGGATTAGAATTAGACTGATGATTCATGAAATACGTTTGAAGATTTCCTTGCTGAATTGAAAAATAAAGTAAGTGAGCTTACCACCAAGATAGCGTGGATTAATTCAGATCGGGATTCAATGATACAGAGGCGTTAACATTTTTCCGCTTGCATTGCCCAGTTGCGAGTTGCCACAGTTCGAGGATGAATCGGACGACCTTTTTGGATTAATTTTTTAATCGCAAGGTCACAGACTTCATAGACACCCCGATAAAGATTATGTTGGGTTGCTTCTCGCATCCCGTGGAGTTCTGGTGTATCCCCGCGGTTGGGTTCTAGTTTATCTGCGACAAAGACAATGCAACTGGTTTTCGACATTTCCGCATTGCCTAAGGTATGCTGCGCGATCGCGCTTAAAATTTCTTCATCTTCTACTGAAAAGGTTTCTCTCGCAACAATCGCACTGACATCGGCGTGTAACAAATGAGGGCGAACCGCACAAATACTATCAATTAAAATACCTTTTTCTTCGGCAATTCTCAGGAGTTTATCAGGGGAAAAATATTTGGCTAAATCATGCATTAACCCTGCAGTTTGTGCTTTTTCCTCATCAGCACCATGACATTGAGCTAACTCTTTTGACATTTGCTCAACGCCTAAAATGTGCTGCACACGAGCTTTAGGAACATTTTGTTCTAACCATTCAATTACTGCATCTCGATCAATAATCAAATATCTTCTCCTTTTTGTTATTTGTTATTTGTTATTTGGTCATTGTCTTTTTCCCAATCGGGACAATGTTCATCTTCCCAACCATAGGGGTGCATAGCACAGACAAAAAGATTCTCTCCATAAATATAACCATGATAATGCCGACAGCCTTGACAAGCGGGATAAGTATTTTGATCAGGGTTAACTTTAGACGTAATGACAAATTCACTATCGTTTTCCCATTCCTCTCCAGACCAATCAAAATCGGAATCCCACAAACTCCAGAGTTCTTCCCAGTCTTGCCAAAACTCTTCGAGTTCTTCATTCACGGTTGTTTCTACTTCTTGCACCGATTCTTCCAATGCAGAGGGCAATTCTATAGTAAATTGCTCCCACTCTACAAAAAAGTTTTCGATTTCTTCGTTAACTGCATCGCAGAAAGTGAAAAAGTCTTTTATCCAATTATCCATGATTACTCAGTTTCATCGCTTCCAAGAATAACTAATTCGGGAATTAATTCCCATTGTGCTAAAGGAGAGATTTCGGTTTCGGGTTTTGACCACACATATTCTTTGGCTGTCATTCCTTCGGTGGGTTTTGCTGATCTTGTCACTGTATTGGGAAGGTTCGGTAAGGTGGGAGGCGTTTTCTTCCTTGTTTTTGATAGCTTTGGTGGAAACACACCCTGGGAACGGGAGGAACTGCTCTGAGAAGGTTCAAAATTGGAATAAGATAAAGGAGAGAGGGGAGCCGGTGGATGAGAGAGCCCTGCTTCACTAATTGCGCCTACAACAAGGGGTTCTAGCTTTTCCCAGTTAGCACTGACGGTAAACGGTTGATGAGCAAAGATTTGACTTTCAGGGTCAGAGGTTGCTTCCGAAAGAATGATTTCTCCTTCCAGGAGGTAACTATCACAGGGAGAGGGAACACTTAGAGAGTAACAGAAAGTTAAGGGGAAGGATTGATCTCTGAGGCGAGGGGATAATTTAGCAACGGTTTCACCTGTTCTCGGATCGCGCAGAGAGATATGTAAACGCAAGGGAGGATGAGGAGGTTGCTGCTGGGTCGTAATTTCTCCGGAAAGAATAATCGGTTTGGAGGTTTCAGCCAGAAGAATTTCTTCGTCTAGATGAAGACTGTAATCGCTGGGAGAAGATTGATTGTCTAGGGAAGGCGTAAAGGTCGGAAATAAATCATCGACAATTTCTTCTAATATGTGGTCAGCATCATCTAGTAAGCGCGATCGTAGCTGACTTAAATCTTCTTCTGGATTTTCCTCTGGCGGATCAGGAAGTTTCGCTAATGTTCCTCCGTTTTGAGAAGGGAAGTGAACCGTCCCTTGTTCGAGATTGAGGGTCATGCGTAAAGGTAACGTGATTTCCCAATATTTTCCCATCAATTCTGAGAGAATATCGCCTCGACAGTACAGATCCCAAACGCCGGGGGTTAATTCCAATTCAGGGATTAGAATGGCAAATCCGCTTTGATCCAGTTGACAAGACTGTTTATAAATTTTTTCTCCATTGCGGAGGTTCAGTTCAACTTCGATCCATTCTTGTGGGCGATGGGCAGCACGGGCTGCAATTGTGTATCGCCCATTGGGAAATTCTGGCTGAGGAGAGTCAATCCTCAACCAGTTTTCCGTACCGACTTTTTGCAGGAAAAATTCCCAGTTTTCCATGATGGTTTCCGGTTAGTTCCGGTGCTTGGCTTGCAAAATTTGCTGACGGAGTGCTTCGTTATTGGCAAGAAGTTCCTGCTGATTCAGAACCGTTTGTTCTTGCGTTGCCATCCATTTTAAGTTAATTGTCCCTTGTTCAACCTCAGTATCTCCTAAAATTAAACACGCGATCGCGCGGTTACGATCAGCCCGTTTAAATTGTTTTTTCAGTTGGCTCCCACTGAGATCTAATTCGACACGCCAGCCTTGATGACGGAGTTGTTGCGCAATGGTTAAGGCTTTAGCGGGTGCGCGATCGCCGCGAGAGACAATATAAAAGTCTAATTCTGGATCAGGCACGGCTTTGAGTTGTTTCAAAAGCAGAATCAACCGCTCCATCCCAATTGCCCAACCCATGGCTGGGGTTTGATTTCCGCCGAGTTCTGCAATTAAGCCGTCATAGCGTCCACCGCCACAAACCGTTGCTTGCGCGCCTAAATCCGCCGATTGAATCTCGAATGCGGTATGGGTGTAATAATCTAAACCGCGCACTAGGTTTGAGTTGAGGGTGTAGTCAATGCCTAAATCGGTGAGTTGGGCTTGTACTTGCTCAAAGTGTTTCCGTGACTCGTCTCCGAGATGATCGATTAGACGGGGCGCGTCTTGGAGAAGGGCTTGGGTTTGCTCATCTTTACTATCAAGGATGCGCAGGGGGTTACGGGTGAGGCGATCTTGAGAGTCGGCATCGAGTTTTTCTTTGTAGGGCGTTAAATAGTTTACCAACGCACTGCGATAGCGTTCGCGATCTTCGGTATTTCCGACGGAGTTGAGTTGTAAGCTGAGATGTTTTAAGCCTAGAGTTTCTAAAATATCCGTTGCTAGCGCGATCGCTTCTACATCCGCCACAGCAGAAGGAGAACCAATTAACTCCAGTCCAATTTGGTGAAATTGCCGTTGTCGTCCCGCTTGTGGGCGTTCGTAGCGAAACATGGGACCCGCATACCATAACCGTTGGATCCCTTGATTGTGCAGTCCATGTTCAATGAAGGCACGTACGACACCGGCGGTTCCTTCTGGTCTGAGGGTACAGCTGCGATCGCCGCGATCGCGAAAGGTGTACATTTCTTTACTGACGACATCAGTCGCTTCCCCAATCCCCCGTTCAAATAACGCTGTTTGTTCAAAAATTGGGGGTCGAATTTCGGTATAAGCTGCCCTTGTTAAAATTTCTTTGGCAACGCTTTCCACTTCCTGCCAGTAACTCACTTCTTCTGGCAATATATCTCTCGTTCCGCGTAAAGCACTAATTTTTCCCATATTTTGTTATTTGTTCTTCGTTCTTTGTTATTTGTTCATTAGTCATCATTCATTGTTATTTGGTCACTGCTTACTGCTCACCTGATTGATTCAATAGGGGACGGGCAATCATAAAGCCAATCCCAGAAAAGGTAAAAATAATCATAACAATGGCAGCAATGACAAACCAACCATTGATTTCTTGATTACCATCTTGGCTTTCTTCAGCCATAACATAATGGGTTTGTTCATGACTAAACCAGTGTTCTTGAGTTGACGCAGCAGGGGTGTAAGAAGATGATTCTTTGGTTGGAACAGGGTTAGTTCTTTGTTGAGTATGTGTGGTTTGATCCCAGTGATTTAAATTATTTTCTAATCTCTGGACAGACTGTACTAATTTTTTGATCTCCAGTCGTAAGGTTTGATTTTCCTGATGTAGATGGTGATTGTTGTCTTTCAAATCCTGTAACTGTTGTTGTGCCGATTGTAATTCTCCAGCAAGTTCCCGATACACAGACATGGGAACTGTCGGCGTATTTTTATGAGGAGGTGAAGATGTAATCTCCTGAAAACGATAATTTGAAGTCATGATGATGTTTCTAACTCAATTATTGATTCTGACGTTGGAGCGGAAAAAAGTGTCCGACTGGTCCACTTCCTGCCCCTAAGTCTAAAGCAGATTCTAAAGCAGTAGTGATATATTGTTTAGCCGTTTTGATAGCAGTTTTTAAGTCTTTCCCTAATGCAATTTGAGCCGCGATCGCTGCGGAGAGGGTGCACCCTGTACCATGATTATTTTTAGTTTCGACAGCTTTGGCTCGCAAAATATCGAACGCTTCTCCATCAAACCAAACATCGATCCCTCGCAACTCTCCAGAAATAGCTCCCCCTTTCACTAAAACCGCTCTTGCCCCATTACGAACCATAATTTCTGCTGCGGATTTCATCTCATCAAGGGTTTTAATATTGTCCAACCCGCTTAAAATCTGTGCCTCATAACAATTAGGAGTAATTAACGCAGCTAACGGGATCAACTGTTCGAGTGCTGCCACAGCAGAATCATCCAATAACTGCGCTCCACTGCGAGAAACCATCACTGGATCTAGAATTAGCCTTGATTGTAACTGATAAGTCTCAATCATTCGTCCAACTGCCTGAATAATCCCTGCATTGAGAAGCATTCCCGTTTTTACCCCCTGGACTCCAATATCATCCATCACTGATTCAATTTGAGCACAAACTGCTTCTGGGGGTAAGGGATCGACTCGTTGCACCCCTACGGTATTTTGGGCAGTCACACAGGTAATCGCACTGGTGCCATGAACTTGCTGAAAGGCAAACGTTCGCAAGTCTGCTTGAATCCCAGCCCCCCCGCCACTATCAGATCCCGCGATCGTTAATGCAGTTGGATAGGTCAATGGAAACTCTCCTTAGCGACGACGACGGCGTTGCAAAAATTCGGGAATATCTAACCCTTTATTTTCTCCTTCAGTTTTGGTTTCGGGCTTATTTTGTTGGGGTAACGGAGAAGGATTTTTGGTTTGAGAGGCAGTTTTAGTTTCTTTTTTCTGGGATTTCTTCGGCTCTTCTCCAGAAAAACCGGTCGCAATCACGGTAATTCTGATTTCCCCTTCCATTTTTTCATCATCTATTACCGCACCAAAAATAATATTGGCATTGGGATCAACGTTATCGTAAATCGTTTCCGCAGCAGTATTGACTTCATGGAGTGTTAAATCACTGCCACCGGTAATATTGAATACAACCCCTTTTGCTCCCTGAATCGAGGATTCTAATAAGGGAGAAGAAATTGCCCCTGTGGCTGCTTCTGCTGCCCGAGATTTACCAGAAGCAGTACCAATTCCCATCAAAGCAGATCCCGCATCTGCCATCACCGCACGAACATCAGCAAAATCCACATTGACTAAACCAGGAATGGTAATAATATCCGAAATTCCTTGCACCCCTTGCCGAAGAATATCGTCAGCAACACGGAAGGCATCTTGAACAGGGGTTTGTTCATCAATGACTGACAACAACTTATTATTCGGAATCACAATTAAAGTATCGACCCGAGTTTGCAGGGCTGATGTTCCTTCTTCGGCTTGGCTAGTCCGACGGCGACCTTCAAACGTGAAAGGGCGCGTTACAACACCAACGGTTAGACAACCCATTTCTTTTGCGACTTCAGCAACAATGGGGGCTGCTCCTGTACCCGTTCCCCCGCCCATGCCGGCAGTAATAAAAGCAAGATCCGTATTTTCAAGGGCACTGGAAATTTCGTCTCGGGATTCTTCTGCTGCTTTTTGCCCAATGGAAGGATTGCCTCCTGCACCTAGCCCTCGGGTTAACTTTTCACCCACTTGGAGGCGGTTGGGGGCACTGGCTCGGGATAGGGCTTGGGCATCGGTATTAATTGCCCAGAATTCTACCCCCGTAACATCACTGGCAATCATGCGGTTAACCGCATTACAACCCGCTCCACCTACACCAATTACTTTGATTCTTGCCACATTTCCAGGCACGATATTATCGCTCCTTGCTTGTTCTTTAGTCGGTTTAGCGTCATCACTATAGGATGAGTTCAGCAGTTCATCTAAGTTCAAGTCGTCGTTAAAGGAATGATTATCATCACTAGACATATTCATAGAAAAGATATTTCGATTGAGATTTTTTTGATCTTTTGTTTTCATTACTGAAATAAAGAATCAGTGAAAAGCCGTTTTATAGCCTCTTCTCCTGTCAATTGATTTATAGCGATAAAAATAAAATGATTACCTTTTCTGATTATTGCTATTAGCTTAGCTTAAATCTTATCGGTAAGAACATTTTTAGAAATATTATAAGGTTAATTGGCACTAACAGGATACACTGAAGTTCTCCTGAGCAAACCTTTTTTTACTTTTCTTGAGAGAGAAGCTCAACAAGAATAAAATTAGGATTTTTTAAGTTGATATAGCGTATTTGATCCAGTGGCTGTTTCTCAGGTAGATTCCGTAGTTTTGCTAATATTGCCAGTTGTTTGGGCAGAATTTCTAAATTTCCCCCGAGATGAACTTGACCCAGTTCAGTTTCTAAAATCAGGTTAGCTGGATCTTCCCAGTTAACGGTATGAATGGTGATCGGTAGAGCTTCTAATTGTGGGTAAATTTCAGCCCATTGTAAGCGATAGTGAGGTTGATAGCCAATCACTTTTAACTGCGGAGGAGTAAAGACTTCCGAGGAACGATAACTTTCCGCAGACATCCACATTCCTTTACGATCAAGATAGCCTTTCTCTTGTGGAGTAATGCTCCTGGGGTTGGGAACTGTCACTGCCACTGGTTGGCGTTCGGTTACAGCAATTGTAACCTGAGGAGGATAGAGTTCTCGGACAATGCTTACGTGCGCAATGGGAGCTTGGTTTTGCAGAATTTCCTTGATTTGATCGGGGGTGAGGGTAAGAATAGATTGAGATGTTTTCTCTTGAACCATACTTTTAATCGTTTCGCTACTTAAGTATTGGTTCCCCTGAACTGCAATTTGTTGGGGTTGACGGATTGTCCATTTTGGTAATAGGCTTGCCCATACCAGTCCGCCCATCAAACTCGAAACTAAGAGAAAACGCCAGCAAGATTGGATAATTTTTACTTGTCGTTGCTGCTTGAGAGCGAGTCTTCGACCCTTGATGTCAACAGGAGAATAAGTGGATGTCATATAGTTTTCTCCAATCTAGTCATGAATTTTTTGAATTCAGTTTAAAGTTACCGCACTCAAGAGACTTTGCGAAATATTTTTCTTGCTGAGTGGGGGGGAAACCTGTGCTAGGGTAGGCGTAACCCTTCATATTTTTTTATTGATACAATTCCCCTAAGCATATGGTTATGACAAAACGTGGATTAGTTCTTGGGGCAACTGCAGCCATGTTGACCACAGTTGCTGTTACTGGCGCGGGGCTTCACTTATCGCAAAGTCAAGCCTTTTTCCGGGAGAGCCCAAAAGAACTGGTTGATGAAGTATGGCAAATTGTTAATCGTCAATATGTTGATGCAACATTCAACCAAGTGGACTGGCGCGCAGTCCGACAAGAATATTTAGACCGCAGCTATGAAAATAAGGAAGCAGCTTATGAGGCAATTCATAAGATGCTTGATCAACTTGAGGATCCTTATACGCGCTTCATGGAACCAGAAGAGTTTAAGAATTTGCAAATTGATACTTCTGGGGAGTTAACTGGCGTTGGTATTCAAATTGCCCTTGATGAAGAAACTGATTATATTCGCGTTATTTCTCCGATTGAAGATACACCGGCTTATGAAGCGGGAATTTTAGCCCGAGATTTGATTATTGCCATTGATGGTCAAAGTACAAAGGGTATGGAATTAAGTGAAGCGGTGAAATTAATTCGCGGTAAGCCAGGATCTCAGGTAACGTTAACGATTCAGCGTCAAGATCGAGAAGTCGATTATGATATTACGCGGGCGCGGATTGAAGTGCATCCAGTCCGATCGCGCGTACATGAAACGCGGGAAGGAGAAGAGATTGGTTATATTCGCCTCAATCAATTTAGTTCCAATTCACCGGAAGAAATGCGGGCTGCGATTAAAGAACTGCAAGACAAGAATGTACAAGGCTATGTCTTAGATTTACGGTCGAATCCGGGGGGATTGTTATACGCGAGTGTCGAAATTGCTCGGATGTGGATTGATGAAGGGAAAATTGTCTCAACCGTGGATCGACAAGGAGAAGTGGAACGCCAAAAAGCGAAAGGAAATGCGATTGCAGATCAGCCGTTAGTTGTCCTCGTTGACGGGGGATCAGCAAGTGCTAGTGAGATTCTCTCGGGGGCATTGCAAGATCACAAGCGAGCGGTGGTTGTGGGAACACAAACTTTTGGCAAAGGGCTAGTGCAGTCTGTCCGAGGGTTAGGAGATGGTTCTGGAATTGCAGTGACTGTAGCGAAATATTTGACCCCTGATGGGCGTGATATCAATAAAGAAGGCATTAAACCGGATATCATCTCAGAAATGAGTGAAGCTCAACAAAAAGATTTACAGCGCGATCGCGGGAAAATTGGTACACTTGATGACCCGCAGTTTGCCAAAGCCCTTTCTGTTTTAAAACAAGAAATTGCTAAACAAGAGACACATATGGGAGCCAGTCAATAGTTATGATGCGGTTACTCGTAAAACTAGTCGGGTTAGCCCTCGTCATTGGGGGAATTTATCTCTTGGGGCAGAATATTTATTTTGTCACGAATGGTTCTCCCTACTGGTGGCGTGGTGTGGCTGCCGATGGCTCAATCTTGTTTCTTACGTTTGGAGTCTTATTATTTTTCACGATGCCCAAAGAGGGGAAGTTTTTAGGGGCAGGCGCGATCGCGATCGGAATTCTTCTGGTTTTTATGAGTAGTCGTGCTGTACTACAACCGACCACACTTTGGCATTTTGTCGGCTCGTTAGCCTGTTTTGTCGAGGGATATCAACTGATTACAACTGGGCGCATCAATTTGTGAGAGGAAGGGAATTGAAGATGGCTGTTTACCCCTCGCTCTAACTAGGGCTTGCTGAAAAAATTGCCAACCAAGAAAGGGGACAAAGTTAAAGGGTAAAGCAACAAGGGATGTTAAAGTTACCTTTTCCCTTACCCCTTGACCCTTTTTTCCCAATTGACCAACGGTCAAAGCAGACCCTAACTAACCATTACGACTGAGAAGAATCAGATTGATCTTCGGTTGTGGAATGATGAGGCGCGGTTAAAA
>JAVLCL010000021.1:0-5315 GCA_031580825.1 Halothece sp. Uz-M2-17 | reverse complement strand
GACTGAGAAGAATCAGATTGATCTTCGGTTGTGGAATGATGAGGCGCGGTTAAAATTGACCAAGCTGCTTGGGCTGCTTCATTCAGGCGATTACCAAAGCTCTCAAACTCGCTGACTAATGATTCCCAATTTTTTTCCGCATCCATCTGAACTAACTTCATGGATTCCTCAATTCTTTCTGGATCAAAGTTGAGCTTTTCTATTTCAGTGCGAACATTGCGCACCGCTTCTAGATAATTGTCTTTTGCAAATTCTCCCGCTTTTTGCGTTTCCGATTGGGCTTTGCGCGTAATAGCCTCAATTAATTCTTTTGTTTCATTTTTTACAGATTCTGGGGCATCCGGTAAATTTTGATCCACTAAAGAATTGGTGCGTTCACTGACTTCAATGGAACTGCTTTTAGGTGTTGTTTGGGCTTGATTATTCGGATCAGTAGATTGTGTCATCGTTACCTCCTTGAATTAACGCAATTTACAACTAAATTTTTACTGAAATAACAGATATCAACCTGATTAACTGTTTTGGTTTCTTAATCAGTATTAGAAATTTTGATTCTCTACTACTCACAACTTGCCAAAAAAATCGAAAAATGACATCTACCGAGAGAAACGATTTGTTTTCCAACCTAATATAGTGAATATGATCTGATCGCGTGTGAGAAAGTAGCTTTGACTGAACCTGTTTCTTCTCTCGAAAACACCCACCATAGCGAAATCCCCCAGTTGGTCAAAAATCAACTGGAGATGTTGCTCGAAAAAGGCAACTTAGAAGGAGCAAAATCATTGCTTATTCCTGTCAAACCGGTAGATATCGCTGAGGCGATCGAAAACCTGCCCGAATCCATGCAAGCAATCGCGTTTCGTCTGCTTTCTAAAACCGAAGCCATTGACGTTTACGAACATCTTGATTCCAGTGTTCAGCAAGCCCTGATTGAAGAATTTAAGCGTCAGGAAGTGATTGAAATTGTGGATCAGATGTCACCCGATGATCGCGCTCGCTTATTTGATGAACTTCCAGCGAAAGTCGTGCGTCGCTTACTGGCGCACATGAGTCCGAAAGAGCGTAAAAGTACCGCATTACTTCTAGGCTATCAGGAAGATACTGCGGGTCGGATCATGACACCGGAGTATATTTCTCTCAAAGATACCCTCACTGTAGGACAAGCCTTGGAACGAATTCGGAAATTAGCCAATGCATCCGAAATTATTTATTATCTTTATGTTACCGATGTATCGCGACATCTCACCGGAATTGTTTCTCTACGAGATTTAGTTTTAGCCGAACCCGATGTTGCCCTCTCCGAAATTGTGACGCGAGAGGTCGTTTCCGTTTATACCGATACCGACCAAGAAGAAGTGGCGCGATTGATTCAACGCTACGATTTATTAGCGATTCCCGTCGTTGATCGAGAACAGCGTCTGGTGGGAGTCGTTACCGTCGATGATGTTATGGATATCTTAGAACAGGAAACTACAGAAGATATCTATACCCTAGGAGGGGTGCAATCTGATGGTGATAATTATTTCCAAACCAATTTATTAGCAGTGGCGCGAAAGCGGGTCGTGTGGTTATTTGTCTTGCTGCTAACCAATACGGTTACAGGAAGTATTATCCAATCTCACGAAGCAATTTTACAGCAGGTGGTTACCTTAGCAGCCTTTATTCCCCTTTTAACTGGAACAGGCGGAAATGTCGGCGCGCAATCTTCAACGGTAGTTATTCGTGGCTTGAATACTGATGAAATCCGTTCTTTGGGGGCAGGTTATGTCATTATTCGGGAAGCCCTTGCTGGTATTTTACTGGGAACCATTTTAGGATCGGTTGCCACCCTATGGTCATTTTGGTTACAAGGGAATTTCATGGTTTCCATCGCAGTTGGGGGAAGTTTAATCGCGATCGCGCTCTTGGCTTCTGTCGCCGGTTCAGCATTACCCTTTCTCTTTCGCGCGTTAGGGTTAGATCCAGCCTTGATGTCTGCTCCCTTTATCACCACAGCCGTTGATGTTCTTGGCGTTCTAATCTATTTCAACATTGCGCGAGTGGTACTAGGCTTATAATGCAGTTTGATGCCAAGTGCGAGAAGCGTGTACATTAAGGTTGAGATGTTTTTTTTAAAAAACTAAAATTCAGTATGCTAAACCGAGCAAAATGGCTAGAACAGTTCCGAATTCTAGCTAGAACCAGTATTATTACCCTTTTACTTCTGAGTTTATCCGTTGGACTCAGTGGGGCATGGTGGAATTTTTGGGATGGAGACTCCCAAAATCAAAATAAACAAAAGCGGGAAAGTGTCCTCGCCCAAGGAGAAGCCATTACCGATCCCACTGCATTACTCCGTTATTCTCTTCCCTTTGAGAATTATCCGGCTCGTCAATTGCAAGATAGTATTGAAGATATTGGCTTCCAATTACGGGGTAAACGTTGGGGTCCGATTAAAAAAGACTTGAAAACCGCTAGTCGTGTTCTTAACTCGAAAACAGAGCAACTTTTAGCTGACATTCCTGAGCAAAATCAGGAGAGAGCAAAAGAACTCATTCCACAAATTAAAGAAAATATTAATGAGTTAAGAGAAGTTGTTGACGAGCGTAACTTAGAAGCTAGTTGGCAGGCTCGTCGGGAAGTTTTAGAGCAGCTTGATGAGTTTGAGGCTCTATATGTCGAAGAATTTCCGTTTTCGGTTCCCGAAGAATATGCCGATCTCCCGCAACTGAAAGGGCGCGCTCGGGTTGAGGTAGAAACCAATAAAGGAAATTTAACTGTTGTGGTTGATGGCTACAGTGCCCCTGTCACTGCTGGGAATTTCGTTGATTTAGTTGATCGGGGTTTTTATGATGGTTTAGAAGTGAATCGCGTCAACGACTTTGCGGTGCAAACTGGTGATCCCCCAGGACCTGAGCAAGGATTTATTGACCCTGAAACCGGAGAATATCGCTCCATTCCCCTTGAAATTCTTGTTAGAGGGGATGAAAAGCCTGTTTATGGCGCAACTCTTGAAGAAATTGGCAGATATCAAGATCAGCCTGTCTTGCCCTTCTCCGCAAATGGAGCCGTCGCGATCGCGCGTCCAAGTGGTGACCCCAATGGCGGATCCTCTCAATTCTTCTTCTTCAAATTCGACACCGAATTAACGCCACCCGGCTTTAACTTTATGGATGGACGTTATGCCATCTTTGGTTACACCGTGCAAGGAGATGAAATTCTCGAAGATATGCAAGAAGGGGATCAAATTATCTCGGCACGAGTGGTGAGTGGTCTAGAAAACTTGCAACGTCCGCAACCGACTTCTCAAACTGCTGCTAAGAGCGACGATGAACCCCAAAGCTAACCCAACTGTGGCTGAGATCGGGGAACAAGGATTGCTAAAAAAATTGCATCGCTTTTGTCCAACGAATATTGTGGGGGATGATGCTGCTGTTGTCGATTGGCACAGCGATCATTCCCTCGTTGTCACAACAGATGTTTTAGTAGATGGCGTTCATTTCAGTGACGGCATGGCGCAACCGGAGATTCACACCACCGCACCGGAAGATATTGGTTGGCGGGCAGTGGCTGCTAATTTATCGGATTTAGCTGCCATGGGGGCGACTCCTTGCGGAATTACGGTTGGGTTGAGTTTGCCAAAAACAGTTCCTGTTGCTTGGGTAGAACGCCTCTATCAAGGCTTAAGTGACTGTTTAGAACAATATCAAGCGGTTTTATGGGGAGGGGATGTCACAAAATCTTCCGTCGTTACCATTGCCATTACTGCCATTGGCAGAATTGACCCACAACGAGTTATTCGTCGTCAGGATGCAAAAGTGGGAGATGCCATTTTAATCACCGGAGAACATGGGGCATCACGGGCAGGGTTAGAATTATTACTCCATCCAGAACAACAATCTGAATTAGATCCTGTTAGTTGCCAACACTTGATTCGCGCCCACCAACGCCCCCAACCGAGATTAGATGTTTTACCCTTACTCTGGGAAGTTTTACCCCAATTTCGCGTTGCAGGAATGGATAGTAGTGATGGTTTAGCAGATGCTATTTTACAAATTTGTCGTGCAAGTGGGGTGGGAGCAAAAATTAATTTAGATTTACTTCCCATGTCTCAAGCACTCTCACCATGGGTTTCTCCTGAAAAAGCGATCAAATGGGCATTATATGGAGGAGAAGATTTTGAGTTAGTTTTAACCCTTCCTTGGAATGCTGCAAAAGAGTTAGAACAAAAATTAGGAAATTGCACCAAAATTATTGGTGAAATTACAAACTCATTACAAGTAGAAGCAAAAAGTAGTTTGTTATCCCAACATTGGACATTGGATTTAAACCAAGGATTTCAGCATTGGGGGTAAAGATGTCCTAAAACTCTTTGTGGTTAATTAATCAATAATTGTTTTAGAAAGAGCTTTTGAGCACAGTTTGAGAAAGCGTGTAACTTATCTTATCAGCAATTCCTTCCACCCACCTCTCATCTTGTTTGGTGTAACTTCGGGGGGCATTTGCAGCAACGATTAAAGCCCCTTCTTTGCCAATCGGTTGACAGATCAGGGCTTGTGCATTTTCAGGAAGGTAATCAAACTCAATCTTTCCCGGATATAAGTTTAAGTTCACCAAATAAACGGGCTTTTGTTTCTCTAAAACCCGTTGCAGAATACTACCGGGCGTTACTTCTGTTTTTTTCCCTAATACTCCTCGACGGAGTAAAACTTCACCTTGATAATAAACCAGCAGCGATCGCGCTGGCGTATTGGTTAACAATAAATGAGAAGCCCATGCTAACTCTGTTTTTGCATCTTCTGATAAATTGGAAGCTAACTCAAACCCTTCTTCTCCGATTAATTCTACCGCTTCCGGCGGACGCGGTTGCACCCGTTGCCAAAGCAGTCCGACTAAAATCAAAATGGCACTGAGTAAAACACCAATGGCATCGGCTCGTGCTTGTGATGAAGTCAAATCGGGGGTGAGCACACGATTAATCAGCAAAAGTGTACCCCCTAGCCCCCCAACAATGAGGGGCAAAAGACGTAAAATCCGATTGGGATCAGAAGTCTTCATAAACAATGGATCATTGAGATTTTTCCTCCCCAACCTCGGTTACCCGCTGGAACATATAACCGGTTCCTCTGGCGGTTAAGATTAATTCTGGGTTACTGGGATCATCTTCCAGTTTGGCGCGCAATCGAGAAATATGCACATCGACCACGCGGGTATCCACATGACGTTCTGGTGTGTAGCCCCACACTTCCTGCAAAATCTCAGACCGAGAAAAGGCTTCTCCAGAACGACCGACCATCAGTTCGAGTAAACTAAACTCCATCCCCGTTAAGCGAATG
>JAVLCL010000529.1:0-2225 GCA_031580825.1 Halothece sp. Uz-M2-17 | reverse complement strand
ACTGAACAAGTCAAGCTAGACTTGCAAGAAGCAACCAATATTGAAGCCTTTCGGGAGGGGGTAGGAAGCGATCAAGGTAAAAGTCAGAAATTTTGGTTAACGACGACTCTTCTTTCTTTAGCAGGGTTAGCCGTTTTATCAGCAACTGGTGTCGCTCTTTATCGTGCTTTTGCCTATATTCATGTTGACTCAGCAGCGATCGCGCGATCGTTTGAAGAAATTATTTCGACTCATCGCGGACAACTGACGAACCTCTATGTAAAGGAAGGAATGACCATTGAAGCCGGACAACCACTGTTTCGAGTCTATGATGAGCAGATGGCACAGTTTGTTGCTGAAGATGAAGCGAGAAATATTCAACAGCGAATTCGAGATCACCAAGATGATCTGGAGCGATTACAACGAGAATTAAAGCTAACCCAAGCCGAACAGGAACAAGCCCAAGCCCAACTTCAGATCGCGCGATCGCGCCAACAAGAAGAAATTAATCAATTAGGCGTTTCTAAACAAGTGACAGAAAAGCAACTTGCCCAAGCCCAAGCCCGCCTCGAATCCCTAGAAACTCAGTATGAAACGGCTCAAAAACGTTTAGAAAGAGAAAAATTTCTTCTCCAAGAAGGGGCAATCGCAGAAGAGAGAGTAGATCGCGCCCGCGATCATTTAGCAGATGTTGAAGGAGAACTCAAAACAGCCCGCAAAGACGTTGAAATCAAAAAGTATATTTTAGCAACCATTAATCAGGGAAGTTTCTACAATGGCGAACGATTTAACGGCAATTTACCAGAACTGAAAGCAAAAGTGGCTGAAGCCCAAGAAACCATTGCCCAAACCTCCCGAGAAATCGCAATTTATCAGCAGGACATTCAAGAAAAACAACAAAAAGTTGCACAATTAGAACAACAGTATCGCAATCAAGACTTTCAACTTCCCATACCGAAACTGAGCGATCCAGAAGCGGAAAATATTTTCTCGCAAGTTTATGAATCCCCGATGGATGCAACAGTGGTACAAATTAGAGAAGCAGCCGGTGAATCAATTCAAATTGGAGAAACCTTACTGGTTTTACAACCCAACTCAGAACGTCCGCTTGTAGATGCTTTCTTCACCCAAGATCAAGCAGCGCGATTATCCATTGGTCAAGAAGCGAAAGTGACCTCAACTCATTTCCCTCGTAGTTATGAGGCAAAAGTGGTTAACATTGACCGTTCTGGAGGCTTACGAGATGAAATTCGCGGACGCTATCAGTTTGAAGGTTCTACCACTCGCCCAGCTTATGTTCAATTAGAAATCTTAAATACCACTCCCAAAAATCAAAATTTCTTAACCCCAGGCACGCCTTTAGAAGTTACTATTCGTAAAGAAAATTTTATTTTATAGCAATTCTACATAAAAAATATCAGGTTCTTGATTAAGCTGAATCATGATTGACAGAGAATAATTAAGGCTCGATAATTTAATCGTATCTCAGCAGAGTGATTAGATTGAATCGTGCAAAAATTACTCCAAGTTGCCGGAATGATTCAGATTTTCAACCGTTGGGTGGGGAAAATAGCTTACTGGCTAGTCCTAATCATGGTTGCAGTAGGCGGATGGAATGTTTTAGGACGCTATGTGGGAAAATGGATCAGTCAACCCCTCACTTCTAATGCCTTGATCGAAATTCAATGGTATTTATTTGATCTAGTATTTCTCTTAGGCGCAGCTTATACCCTCCAGAAAAATGCTCATGTGCGTGTAGATATTATTTACAAAAATTTTGGAGAAAAAGGACGCGCGATCGCGAATTTAATCGGAACTCTTTTATTTTTAATTCCCTTTTCCTTAATGGTAATTTATTTTTCTTGGGGAACCATTGTTAACTCTTGGCAAATTTTAGAAATGTCTCCTGATCCCGGCGGGTTACCCCGTTATCCTATAAAATCAATGATTATTGTTAGTTTTGCTTTGCTACTGTTACAAGGGTTTGCTGATACGATAAATAATCTTGCCATCATCATGAATCTGACACAACCGCAAGAAAATCATGAATAGTGATTGGTTAGGACTGACAATGTTTGCGGGGGCATTTGCCTTTCTCCTCCTCGGCTATCCCGTAGCGTTTGCCCTTGGCGGTGTTTCGATTTTGTTTGCCCTGATTGGGGTTGCTATGGGCGTTTTTGATCCGGTATTTCTGTCCGCAATGCCTCAACGAATTTTTGGCATTATGTCCAACTATACCCTATTGG
>JAVLCL010000528.1:0-2226 GCA_031580825.1 Halothece sp. Uz-M2-17 | reverse complement strand
ATGAATCATTGCTGATTGCTATATCCACAAGCCAATTTAAATGCTTAACAGCTTATTCCTTTTCTAAACTGATTAGATAGGGATCATCTGTAATAATCCAACCTTCATTTTCTAAACCTGCTCGTACCCGATCAAGAAAAATATCCCTCGCCATATTTTTCTTAACTCTTGACTAAACTTGAAATTAGAAAGCGCGATCGCGCTGCTATTCTAAGATTTTACCCGAAGAATGAATAACACTGCTGAGTAGTCCTCTGTATGTCGTGAGGAGTCTTAACCTTGTAAGTGTAGCCAATTTCCGAAGCAACCCGTCAATGGGCTGCAGGAAACAAAGATGTTGTTTATCAAGTCCGAGAAGTAAACCAGTAAGATAATATAGGTCAATGTAAACAATCTATGTTGTAACCCTTATGTTTATTGCTGCACTCTATTTAGCGTTAGGCGGACTTTATTTACTTGTCATTCCAGGTTTAACTTATTTTTATCTGCAACAACGGTGGTACGTTGCAGGATCTTGGGAACGTACCTTTATGTACTTCCTCGTCTTTTTCTTCTTCCCTGGGTTACTTTTGTTAAGCCCTTTCCTCAACTTCCGCCCCAAACGTCGAGAAATTTAAATCACCTTTTTCTATCTCCCCATCTCTCTAGGGATTATCGGGGAGATGTAAAACACTTAGAATACACAGTTTCAAGCAATCATTATGCGACGAATAGACGCGATCGCGATTACAGTCGGTGTTTTTATCGCCGGAGGAACCGCCTACTTACTGCTGCGGGTGCTTGGCTTAAGTTCCCAAAATGCAGGAGTCTGGAGTCAAGCCTTATTAGTCGCAGGGTTAGTGGGTTGGGTGAGTACCTATTTATTTCGAGTTTTCACCCAAGATATGACCTATAATAAACAACTCCGAGACTATGAAGATGCAGTCTTGCAAAAACGCTTAGAGGAAATGACCCCAGAAGAGTTAGCGCAACTGCAAAAAGAAGTCGAAGCGGAAAACGCAGCCGAACAATCATCAGACGATAAGAAGCAACAATGAAAACCGTTTCCCAATGTTTCCAAACCCTCCGTGAAGAAGGAAAATGTGCATTAATTCCCTTTCTCACCGCCGGTGATCCTGATTTAGATACCACCCTAAAAGCGTTAGAAATTTTGGATCGCGCGGGTGCAGATTTAATTGAGTTAGGGGTTCCCTACTCTGATCCCCTCGCGGATGGTCCGGTGATTCAAGCAGCAGCCACACGCGCCCTCAAAAAAGGGGTCAAATTGGGTCATGTTTTGGAAGTGGTGGAAACGGTACGAGACAAAGTAAAAGCTCCCATTGTCTTATTTTCTTACTATAATCCGATTTATCATCAGGGAATTGATACCTTTCTCAAGCGGGTGGCGCAAGCAGGGGTGAAAGGATTAGTGATTCCTGATATTCCCTTGGAAGAAGCAGAAAAAGTTTTAAATCCAGCAAAAGATTACGAAATTGAAGTTACTTTATTAGTTGCACCGACATCACCGAAAGAACGGATCAGCGCGATCGCGCAACAGTCTCAAGGCTTCATTTATCTAGTCAGTGTCACCGGTGTAACTGGAACCCGCACCGAAGTGGGTGCAAGAGTCAAAGAATTATTACCCCTCCTACGCAGTGTGACTGATAAACCCGTTTGTGTTGGGTTTGGCGTTTCTCAACCGCAACACGCCCAACAAATTCGAGAATGGGGGGCAGATGGCGTGATTTGTGGGAGTGCGTTTGTCCGTCGTTTAGCCGAAGCGGAGTCCCCAGAAGCAGGGTTAAACGAATTAGAAACCTTCTGTCGTAGCCTGAAAGCAGCGATTTAATGGTAAATTAGCGGTGTCTAGGTTGAGGAAGCCGTTACCATGAGTTACGCGATCGCGCTCAAACAAGAAGAACAGTATCGAACCTATATTTTATCTGATGAAGATCAGCAGACGCGCTTAGAAATTGTCCCTGAGAGGGGAGGAATTGTCACCAGTTGGCGCATCCAAGGTCAAGATATCCTATATATGGATTGGGAACGCTTTCAAGATCCAGAAAAGAGTGTTCGGGGTGGAATTCCGATTCTGTTCCCCATTTGTGGCGACTTACCTGATGATCATTATACTCATGATGGACAAGACTATAGTCTAAAACGTCATGGTTTCGCCCGTGACTTACCGTGGGAAGTGACCGCCCAAGAAACGGAGAATGATGCTGCTTTAACCTTAGTTTTGAAAAG
>JAVLCL010000527.1:0-2229 GCA_031580825.1 Halothece sp. Uz-M2-17 | reverse complement strand
ACGTTTTGGGTGCGGTTGCGGATGCCTTTAACTTGACCATTCGCAGCTTGCGCACGATTGTGCAACAGGTAAAAGAAGCAGCACGACAGGTAAACGAAGGGGCAGCAGAAAGTGCATCTTTTGCGGGAGGTTTATCCGAAGATGCCCTACGCCAAGCTGAAGAGTTAGCGGTGAGTTTGAATTCAGCACAAATGATGACTGAATCTATTCAACGGGTTGCAGATAATGCGAAGGAAGCGGAATCGGTTGCTCGTACTGCATCAGAAACTGCCCTGAAAGGTGGGGAAGCGGTGGATAGTACAGTGGCGGGTATTCTCCAAATTCGAGAAACGGTGGCGCAAAGTACTCGTAAAGTTAAACGTCTTGCTGAATCGTCCCAAGAAATTTCTAAAATTGTGTCTGTGATTTCGCAAATTGCAACTCGTACCAACAACTTGGCTTTAAATGCTTCTATTGAGGCAGCACGTGCCGGAGAAGCGGGAAGAGGTTTCGCAGTCATTGCAGATGAAGTTCGACAGCTTGCGGATCGTTCTACAAAATCGTTGCGGGAAATTGAAAAGATTGTACTGCAAATTCAAAGTGAAACCAGTTCTGTGATGATCGCGATGGAAGAGGGAACCCAACAGGTTATTGAAGGAACCGAACGTGCTGAACAAGCCAAAAATGCGCTAGAAGATATTATTCAGGTCTCGAACCGCATTGACTCTCTTGTACAATCCATTACTGCTGACACTGTAGAACAATCAGAAACAGCGCAATCAGTCGCTCAGGTCATGCAATCGGTGGAGATGACAGCCCAAGGAACTTCCCAAGAATCGCAGCAGGTTTCCACAGCACTGCAAAATCTGGTAAGTTTAGCGGGGGATCTTCTGGCTTCTGTAGAACGATTCCGTGTTAATCCTGAAGATAAGCAGAAGAACTAAGCAAAATGGCGTTGAAAACTGGGTTTGGGTCATGGGTGCAACGGGTTTTAGCAGCCCTATTTTTAGGGGGACAAATTCTCTTACACTTGCAACCTCATAAAATTCACCGTCGTAACACTTTAGAGCAAATGGCAGTTGTCGGTCCTGATTCTCTAGTCATTGCTTTGATTACAGCCAGTTTTGTGGGGATGGTGTTTACGATTCAGGTGGCAAGAGAATTTATTAATTTTGGCGCAGGTACTGCTGTGGGAGGAGTCCTCGCGATCGCGCTAACCCGAGAACTTGCCCCAGTGTTAACCGCAGTTGTCATTGCAGGACGAGTGGGATCGGCATTTGCAGCAGAAATCGGGACGATGCAAGTAACAGAACAAATTGATGCCCTTTATATTTTAAAAACCGATCCCATTGAATATCTGGTTGTTCCTCGAATTATCGCTTGTTGCGTTATGTTGCCCATCCTGACGATCTTATCTTTGATTACTGGTATGGCAGGGGGATTACTGATTGCAACTACGATTTATAATCTCTCCGATACAGTTTTTTTAGATTCTGCACAAAACTTTTTGGGCTTATGGGATCTGGTTAGTGCGTTGATTAAAGCAAGCGTTTTTGGAGCCTTAATTGCAATTATTGGTTGTAATTGGGGATTAACCACGACTGGTGGTGCAAAAGGGGTGGGACAATCCACAACAACTGCAGTTGTCACCGCCCTATTAGCCATTTTTATCACGAATTTTGTTTTGTCTTGGCTGATGTTTCAAGGGTCAGGCAGTGCGTTCCAAGGCGTTTCATGAGATCATAGAACAAAAGACTATGAACGAGGTTTATTGATCATGACATCATCGACTTCTAACCAAGAGACAGTGACCTTATCTCCAGACTATCGTTTATCGGTCGCTATTTTTGCGATTGGTCTCGCTTTCATTTTCCTCGGGAATGCCCTCTTATTTGGTAGTAAACTGTTTTCTGTAATTCTCATCATTTTGGGAATAATTATTAGTTTGTTTTCATTTTTTCTGATGTTGCAAACAGTCATTATTCGCTTGAAATTTACGGAAACCTCTCTTGATGTTTATCGCTCAGAAAAACGAATTCGCCAATTTCCATATAGTGATTGGCTAAACTGGAAATTCTTTTGGGACTCAGTGCCCATTTTATTTTATTTTCGAGAAGTAAAAAGTATTCACTTTGTTCCTTTTTTATTTAATCCGAAACAGTTAAAGCAGTGCTTAGAAGAAAAGGTTAAAATTCAGAAATAATATGTAGTGCTACGCCTTGGGGGAAGGGATAAGGAGAGGGCAGTTAG
>JAVLCL010000526.1:0-2240 GCA_031580825.1 Halothece sp. Uz-M2-17 | reverse complement strand
TCGCGATCTTACTTCTCTTCTATTATTCTCTAAAATCATCTAGGATTGCTATAGAGGGGTGGGAACCGTTGCGTAAAGTTTTCCAGTAACTCCCTGTTTTTTAGTTTCTTGTTTAACTGATTCCGTTGCTAACCAAAATCTTAATTTCCCAGCACGATTGCTAGTTGGAGCATTTAAAACTTTTCCAGTGATAGTGACATTCATCCCATTCTTATCTGATGTAAGAATTTGACTAATATCCTTATTTGTAGGAGTAGGAAAGCGAAGATAGAAGGAAGAAAACGCCGTTAAAAATATTAGAAGAATGATCAAAAAAGAGCGCAATTGTAATCTCGACCATTGATCAGGGGTGAATTTCCACACCAAACCTCCTGCAACCACGGTAAAACTTAGAAGAGTTAGCCAATATTGTTCAATTCCCGCAGCAATCAAAAGACCCACAATATAAGCTAAACAAAAAAGCGGAATATTCTTCCTATACATCTGCTTTGAAATTTTGAAATATTCGTAAGTAATTGCTGGTTTGGCTAGCAAATTTTGATTGAAATAATGTTAATCCAATTCTATCGTTTTAGAATCCAACTAACTTTGATTGAACTTGATCCTCCATTCATTAAATCATTCATTAAATCGCTAACCCTAATTTCAAACCTAGTAATGCATGAATAACCATGATCGCTAAAGCTAGACTTCCTAAAATGGCATGAGCGGTTCTGAATTGTTTATTATTGCCACCAAAGCCACTTACAGAAATTAATCCATTCACCGCCAGTAATCCTAAAACAACTGTCCCTGTTAGAAAATGAGGACTTTCTAAAATCGGCTGTTCTTGCATTACAAGTGATAATAAACCGCCTGTATAACCCAACGCCATAAACGTGAACATCCAAGGGGCTAACTTGCGATGATTACTTTTATTTTCCAGCGCAAGTGCTTGATCATTGGCTAAACGTCCTTTCCAGCCAGTTATTCCCACAAAGGTTCCCATCACAAAAATTACAATTCCCATCATCGCGGGATGTCCCCAGTGGGTAATCGGTTCAGGAAGATTGAGGGAACGAAAAAACTGCGCGATCGGTTCCAATAATTCTGCAAGATTCATTAGTCGTTTTCCTCACATTCATCAATTAAACATCAGCTAACTTCCAGTATCCCCTCTGTGTATCTATATCTAGAGGGATCAAACAGTCTTAGATACTCGCATAAAATTGACTTGGCTTGAGTAACGGAAATCCTAGCTGTTCTCGTTGTTCATAATAGCGTTGAGCCGTTTTTCGAGCTAAAGCGCGAATGCGACCAATATATCGTGTTCGTTCCGTTACTGAAATAACTCCTCTAGCTTCTAAGAGATTGAAGGTATGAGAACACTTGAGAACATAATCCAAACTCGGTAAGACTAACCCTTTCTCAGTCAGTTGGTTGGCTTCTTTTTCGTAAAGTGCGAATAATTGAAACAACAACTCAGGATTAGAGGCTTCAAAATTATAAGTACAGTGTTCAATTTCCCCTTGCAAGTGAACATCACCATAGTTTAACTCATCATTCCATTGAATTTTGGGAAGCGCATCAACTTCCTGTAAATACATGGCAATACGCTCTAAACCATAGGTGATTTCAATAGAAACAGGATGACAGTCCAACCCACCACACTGCTGAAAATAGGTAAACTGAGTAATTTCCATGCCATCCAGCCAAACTTCCCAGCCGACTCCCCATGCTCCTAAAGTAGGAGATTCCCAGTTATCTTCAACAAAGCGCACATCATGATCTTCAGGTTGAATGCCTAAAGCTCGTAAAGACTCTAAAAAAAGCTCTTGTATATTTGCAGGAGAAGGCTTAATTAAAACTTGATACTGATAATAATGTTGAAAGCGATTCGGGTTTTCGCCATAGCGTCCATCAGTTGGGCGACGACAGGGTTCAATATAAGCAACAGACCAAGGTTCGGGACCAATTGCGCGCAGGAAGGTATGAGGACTCATCGTTCCCGCACCTTTTTCCGTATCGTAAGGCTGAGCAATAAGGCAACCCTGATTACGCCAGAACTTATTGAGAGTTGCGACTACTGACTGGAAATCTTTTAAAGACATATTCTGTTTTTTCTCAAAATCCTTGCTGAGTTAGCGATTCCTATTGTGCCACAACCCGCGCCCAGCAAGGGAAAGAAAAAAAGATGAGATTTTTTGAGAAAAAAGGTTGACAGTTTAAGGGAAAAGCCCTATATTGGTTAATGCGCTCGA
>JAVLCL010000525.1:0-2242 GCA_031580825.1 Halothece sp. Uz-M2-17 | reverse complement strand
AAACAATCAGTTGCCTTTTATCAATATGGAACCTTGCCCAAGTTTGTTTTACAGACCGTGATGACGATTTGGCATCAACATGAAGGGGCAGTGAGAATGATGTTATGGCTCTTGTTTAAAGCCAAGATGGGTCGAGAACAACGGATTACTATTCCCAAGTTAATGTATGTTGCTTATGGCGAGAAAAAAGTTAAAGAAGCAACATTAAGTCGAGAACCTCGCAAGCGATTAATTCGCAAGTTTGAAAGTGATTTGGAATCGCTAAATGAATATGGGATTAAACCTGTCTTTGATCCGGTTACTTACCCCGCTAATATTCAACCTCTCTGGGCAAAATTAGACGAGATTCCTGATGATGCAGATGAAGCGATGGACTTTTGGATTAATGATGCTTGTAATGAGACACGCATTACTGATTCGGCTCCGAGAGGAAAATGGAATTTATTGATGAAAGCTCGCATTCTGAAGTTTGAACTTCCCCCTGCTTGGGATGAAGCACTCTCTCATTGGGAGCATAAAAAACAGCAAAAAGCTCGTCCTAAGAAATCTCAGCAAAAAGTTTCTCCATTAAGTGGAGAACAAATTTCTAATGCCAGAAAACAGCTAGGCATCAGTCAAAGAAAATTAGCCCAACAGCTTAATAAAAGCCAAAGTTGGATTCGAGATTTAGAGAATGGTCGTTTTTCAGCAAAACTAAAGGATCGGCTTAAACTCCAGAAAATTTTGCAAATTGAAGCGTAAGATTTAACTCTACTTTTGGGAATATTTATCAATATGTAATTCACCGCCGACTGCCCAATTTTCACGTTCAAATTCATCAATGTGAATCGTAACCCATTCTGGCTTTGTCCCTAAATGAGTGACGAGTGTATCGGTCACTGCTTTGGCAAGTTTACGCTTTTGTGCAACGGAATGACCGTTAGCAATTTGAATGGTAACAAATTGCATGGGATGACCTCCTTTCGTTATCAAGGTGATAATATTGATTGGTTAAATAAAGTGCAAATCCTATTGATAATGATCTGCTAATAAAGCAGTAAGATTTTTGGGATCAACATAATTGTGAACCACTTTACCCGGCATGAGAATAAAGCTCGGAGCTTTTTTACATTGCTTTTGGCAGCCTGTAATTTCAATTAAAACTTTATTTTGTAATCCTAACTTTTCTAGAGCTTCTGCTAAGGCAAAATAAAGTTTTTTCCCCCCTCTTTTCGCACATTTGGAATTATGACAAAGTAAAATTTTATCTTCCTTAGAATATGACTTTGTTCTAAACACTATCGGCTTACGACCTGTGTTGAGCTTTTCAATATGATCTGTTTTTAGTTTTAAGCAGCTTCCCTTTCCTAATTCTTTCTGTTCTAAACTAACTAATAACTGGTCTCCTGCAACAAGTTTATTACTAATCGGTTTCCGTAATTCTTTAGCTAGTTTAACGGCAATAATCCGTTCTCCCACTTGTAACTGCATATATTTTAACTCATTTTTGGAGTTGGGAAGAAAACTGAGAAAATTGCCTTCTACTTGGTGAGTTGATGTTTGTGATTTTTTTTGTCTCATAACGTTTTCATTTATGGAGGGACAATTTCAGCGAGTGGACTTAATTCATACTTATTTATTAGCAACAAAGATTAAGACTGTACTTCACTCGTCTGAACGTTACCATAGAAGCCTAATTGTTTAGAAAGTTCACGAGCAATAAACATGAGAAATTGAGAGGCTTCTTGATTATTTTCGTGTGCCATTGCTGTTGCAACTTGAATTAAGGTTTTGATGAAATCTTTATCTAGCAAATCACTCCGAGAATCTAAAACGTCTGGTTCTTTTCCATTGGGACAATGGAGTAAACGGTCAATTAATTCAAAATATTCTTCTTGTCGTTGATGATTGGTCATGATTTACTCCTTAATTATTGAGTATAAGTTGTTGCTATGGGCGATAAATATCTTGAAAAAGATCTCTCTTCAAAAAGTTCTGGTGTATAGTAAATTGACGTTAAAACTAGAGTCAAAACCAAAGCTAAAATAGTAACACTTCCTTCTTGATAGGGGTGTGGATATTTCATCATCTTGTCCTCCATATAAATTTGAGATCCCGCTTTGCTATCGCACAGCAAAGGAGATCCAGCTAATTTTTAAACCGCTAAGGCTTCGTGAGTGTGACAGTTTTTCGGACAAATTCGCGCACAAGCCTCACAACCGATACATTTGGCAGCATTAATAATGGTCATGACATAACGTTC
>JAVLCL010000020.1:0-15203 GCA_031580825.1 Halothece sp. Uz-M2-17 | reverse complement strand
GTACGGATATGGAATTATTACCCGTAAAAACCATTCCCAGTCATTTTAGCCAAGTTCATGAAGCAAGCGAAGCCGATTTTCGAGCGGTATTTGGTTGGGAAGATGACCCGATGCGAAAAAACTTTTCTGTCGGACAACCCTTAGACATGGATGTTCCCGTTTGTGTCAACTTAGAAACCTTTGTTGAACGTAGCAACGGAATTTTTGGGAAGTCTGGAACCGGAAAATCTTTTCTCACCCGCTTATTACTTTCTGGAATTATCCGCCAACAAGCAGCAGTGAATCTGATCTTTGATATGCACTCCGAATATGGCTGGGAAGCAATGCAAGAAGGAAAAGGGTTTAGTACCGTTAAAGGCTTACGACAACTCTTTCCCGGAGAAGTCGAAATTTACACCCTTGATCCAGACTCGACCAAACATCGTGGAGTCAATGACGCACAAGAACTGTATCTCAGTTATGACCAAATTACCATTGAAGACCTGCGCCTAGTCGGACAAGAATTAGGTTTATCAGAAGCAGCGTTAGACAACGCCCAAATTTTATATTCCGAGTTTGGGAAACATTGGATTACACAACTGATTACCATGAGTAATAACGATATTCAGGAATTTTGCGAAGAAAGACAAGGACATAAAGGGTCGATTAGCGCGCTACAACGGAAACTGATGCGTTTAGAAAATTTGAAATATATCCGATCCACTTGTCCTCATAATTACATTGATCAAATTTTGCAATCTCTAGATGCTGGAAAGCACGTGGTTGTCGAGTTCGGATCGCAATCGAATATGCTGTCGTATATGCTCGCAACCAACATGATCACACGACGCATTCACCAATCTTATGTCAAAAAATCCGAGGCTTACCTGCAATCCAAAAATCCCAACTTACGCCCCCAACAACTTGTTATTACCATTGAAGAAGCCCACCGTTTTTTAGACTCCGCAACCGTTCAACAAACCATTTTCGGCACGATCGCGCGGGAAATGCGGAAATATTTTGTTACGCTGCTAGTTGTGGATCAACGTCCCTCTGGAATTGACCCCGAAGTCATGTCACAAGTCGGAACTCGCGTCACCTGTTTACTCAACGACGAAAAAGATATTGATGCGATTTTCACAGGGGTTTCCGGGGGTGCAAACTTGCGATCCGTTCTCGCTAAACTAGATTCTAAACAACAGGCTTTAATTTTAGGTCATGCGGTTCCGATGCCTGTCGTCGTTCGCACCCGTCCCTTCAATCAAACCTTCTATGCCGAAATTGCCGATCCTGACTGGAAAGAAATGGAAAATCAAGCCTTATTTGAAGCAGCCGACGCAGCCAAAGCAGACTTAGGATTTTAAACTTTGATCCAATTTCTTCGTGTCCTTTGTGTCTTTGTGGTTCATTAACCCCTTAAAAACGACGACTTATTCCGAGAAATAGTGCCGGTAAAACCAGAAAAATAATAATAATATATCCCAACGCAGCAAACTTATATCGCGTTGCTATATCGGCTAAAAAACGCGCTCCCATAATGGGAATCTTACGAAAAATGGGAACAGAATAAATGATTAAAACCCCTAAAAAATTATAAAGAAAATGAACAAGAGCAATTTCTAATCCTGGTAAAGCTGCATCTCCTGTCAAAGCAGTAGCTGCAATAAGCGCGGTTAAACAAGTGCCAATATTTGCCCCTAAAGTAAAGGGATAAATTTGTTCTAATGAAAAAACACCGTTACCCGCCAGAGGAATCATTAAACTGGTGGTTGCAGAAGAAGACTGAATTAAACAAGTGATTCCCGTTCCTGCTAAAATACTAATAACAGGATGAGTCCCGATCGCGCTGTGTAAAATTGTTCTTGCTTTTCCAATTAATAAAGTTTTTAATCGCTGACTGAGATAAAAAATACAGCCAAAAATCAAAAGAATACCGACAACTGCTAAACTAATTCCCTCTATAGTCTGCGGTAAATCTTGAGCCAATCTCAAAACTTGTTTTAAAACGGGATTAATTAAGAAATCAATCAGGTTAAATGAAAAAAGATTCCAACTTGATTCGGGATTAAGTAAGATATTCCCTAAAGATTTAGCCCCCCTTTCTAAACCATGAAACGTTATTTCTAACGGAAAAAACAATAGCAAACAACATAAATTAAAACAATCATGAATTGTTGCAGCAGCAAAGGCGCGTTTAAACTCCTCCGAAGCATTAAGATTTCCTAAACTTACAATGGTATTAGTAATGGTCGTCCCAACATTTGCGCCCATAATCATGGGAACGGCGGTAGAAACCGGTAATCCCCCAGCGACTAAACTAACAACGATCGCGCTAACAGTACTGGAAGATTGAATCAAAGCGGTGGCTAAAATACCAATCATTAAGCCTAAAAATGGATTAGTTGCAAAGGCAAATAATGCTTCTGCTTCTGAGCCAAATGCAAGCTGAAAACCTGTACTAATTAGACGAACAGCAACTAAGAGAAAATATAAAAGCCCACTAACAGCAATCCACTTAAAAACTGAGCTTTCGCGCCACTGGTTTAATGAGTTGAGAAAGAAATGATTCACTTTCTTTTTTACTCGAATGTTACTTGCTCGTAAATATCCGCCAAAGGAATTGTCATTGCACCAACCCCTAATGTCAGAATCGAATCTAACCCTTGATATTCTGTAAATAACCATTGGTTAGTATCCGTTTTACGGTAATGTTCAACTTGCGGAGAATACTGGTCAATTAATACATATTCTTGAAAAGAAGGGAGACTGCGATAGAACTTAAATTTCTCATTTCTATCATAACTTTGTGTTGAATTAGATAAAACTTCTGTAATTAAACAAGGGTTGGTGATCGTATCTTTCCGCCCTGCTTGTAATTGTATTTCTCCTTGGATAATCATCAAGTCTGGATAAGTATAAATATTTTTTTCTGGAATCCAGAGTCTTTGTTCACTGAGAAAAATATCATACTTTTTACCTTTTAATGCTAATTTAAAAGATAAAAAAATATTACCAATAATTCGGTTATGATTGGGAGTTCCACCTACCATCTTTCTAATTTCACCATCAACATATTCATGACGTTCTTCTGAAGTTACTTCAAAATCAAGATAGTCTTGGCGGGTATATTTTTTTTGTTTAATTGGTTGAGAAATCATGAAATTACTCCTGATTCAATTGTTCTAAAATTCCCTCTAATTCTTCGAGTTTATCGCCATATTCTCCCCAATCTCCCGCTTGGGCTGCTTGTTGTGCGTCTCGATAAACATCGATCGCGCGCTGAGTTAAACTATCCGTTGCTGGGATTTGAGCGGTGGGTTGCTCTGAAGAAGGTTCAGGGGGAACCGTTTTTTCGCCAAAAACAGCAGAAATTGCTGATTCTAAAGTTGGGCGCATCACTAAATTATCCCCATGGGCGACCACCACTCGTTTAAGTTGCGGTAATTCTCCTTGTTCGGCGCGTAAATAAATCGGTTCCACATAAAGAATGGAGTCTTCAATCGGAATCACTAATAAATTTCCTCGAATCACTCGTGAACCTTGTTGATCCCAAAGACTCAATTGTTGCGAAATTTCTGGAGTTTGATCAATTCTTGCCTCAATTTGACTGGGACCATAAATTAATTCTTGTTTGGGAAATTCATATAACAATAACTTCCCATAATTTTCACCATCCGATCGCGCTGCCATCCAAGCAATCATATTATCTTTATTAATCGGCGTAAATGGCAAAATCAGCACAAACTCCGCACTATCTGCTTCCGGTAAGCGCATAATCGTGTAATAGGGTTCGACTAATTGCTGATTCCCTTCATAGGTTTCTGTGGCAAATCGCCATAAGTCTTCCTGATTATAAAAGACTTCCGGATTACTCATGTGATACGCCAAATACATCTGGGTTTGAATTTTGAATAAATCTAAAGGGTAGCGAAAATGAGACTGAATTTCTGGAGAAACCTCACTCAGAGGCGTGAATAAACTCGGAAAGATTTTTTGATAGGTTTGAATTAGGGGATCTGATTCATCAGTAACTACAAATTGTAAGGTTCCATCATAAGCATCAACGATTACTTTCACGGAATTACGAACATAATTAAATCCGCCTGCTAGCAATTGTGTACTTTGTCCGCGCTGTAGAATTGCACCCGCATTATTAATTGCAGAAACCGGTTCTGAATAAGGATAATAGTCACTGACGGTATAGCCTTCTACAATCCATTTCATTCGACCGTCAATTAGGGTGATATAGGGATCGGCATCTAACCGTAAAAATGGGGCAACATGATTAATTCTTTGTCGAATATTGCGATAATAATGAATTCGAGATTCCGGTTGAAACTGAGTAGAAATGAGAACTTTAAAGCTACCTAAATCATAAGCATACAATAAGCGATGGAAAAACGAACCAATCTCAACCCCGCCTGCACCATCATACCGATTGCTGGCGTTATCTTCACCAAGAGGATAATCAAACTCGTCTTCCACCATCCCAGTAAAAACATAATTATTTGTTTCTTCGCCGTAATAAATGCGCGGTTGTTCCACTTCTAAATCAATACTAGATTCTGGTGGAATATCTTTAATTAATAATTCCGGTAAACCTTGAGAAGTCACTTGATTGACTGGACTCATCACCAAACCATAGCCATGAGTATATTTCAGCCGTTCACTGACCCAACGATTTTGGGGCGCGCGAGATAACTCCCGTGGCGATAACATCACTTGACGATAGGTATCGTTGATCATGTAGCGATCAATATCCACATCCACAAAATCATAGTAGGGACGAATCTCTTGCAGTTGTCCATAAGTGGTCAAGAGGGGACGATAATCCCAGAGACGAATATTGCGAACCGTTCCTGCATTTTTTTCAATGATGGCGCGATCAAGTGTCCCTTGAGCCGGATAATTATCCCGTTCCACCTGACTTAAATTATAGGCATCTCTGGTTAAAGCAATGTTATTTTCAATATAGGGTCGCTCTTTTGCCAGTTCATTCGGTTCAACAATAAACCGTTGTTGAAACCCAGGATAGACCTGATACAAGAGGATATAAATCAGTAGATATAAGCCAATCCCTGTTAAGGGGAGAGTGAGGCTATTTTGTCCCGCAGAGGCGATAAAAACCACTGCTAGAGCTAACGCCATAAATCCCATTCCGGTTAAGGCAGTGAGACGAGCGTGGGTATCGGTAAACCCTGCACCAGAAACCACACCCTCACCCGAATAAAGTAAATCGTAGCGTTGTAGCCAAAACTGAAAGGCAACTAAAAAGGATAAGCCTGCTAGCAATAGGCAAATGTGGGCTTTGGCTTCCCCATAAATTAAATATTGCCATCCGCGATTGAGGTTAATCGTTCCTTTGAGGATATAAACCGCCCCTGCAACCAGTAGCCCCGTCAGGAATAGTGCGAATAACCAATCTTGTAGCCCTTCATAAAAGGGAAGTTGGAACATATAAAAGCCAATATCCCGCTCATAAATGGGATCAGTGCGGTTAAATTCGCTAGTGTTGAGAAACTTCAGTAGCGTATCCCAAGCGGTGACACTCGCCCCTGCTGCGGAAAGGGACATAAAAAAGATAATAATCGGTGCAATATATTTCGGTGCGCGATCGGCGTAAAATGATAAATCACTCCCTTCTAACAGCCGAATCGTGGAATAACGAGTGACCCGCATCGCAAACCAGTAATTGAGCCCTAAAAAGAGGGCAAAAATAATAAAACTGCCCACCCATGTAATTCCGCGCCAAGTGAGCAATTTCCAAAACACATCTTTAAACCCAATTGCACCAAACCACCAAGATTCAGTGGTTAAATGCACTAATGTCCCTGAAAAGATCAAAATTAGAATGAGGGCGACCAGAGGCGGAATTAGCCACCGCCAGTTCGGATTTGCATTCGGTCGTTTCGCTACCATAAGTATCCAGTTTGGACTACGATTCCATTCTATATTGGCTGGAGAGAGACTCCCTTGCTGAGATAGGAGATCAGGCAAAAAAAATGGAGGAAGTGCCAAGACTTCCTCCACATTTTTATCATCACTCACTCAGAAATGATTAATGATTGGAATTAAACAATGGGACCATCGTCATTGTCAATAATTCCTGTTGCAGTAGCTAAAACATCATCAACACCTTCACCTTCCGATCCCTCAGGTGTAATGATGAGTTGGAATGTTTCATCTAATTCTGCTATGTCATCGTTTTCGACATCAATGCTGACAGATCCTCTACCATTAACAATATCAAATGTACCAGTAGGATTAACACCGCCAGCAAAGTCATCAGGAATAGTAGGCTCACTACCTGTTGCAACAACATCGTAGTCGAAGGTTCCAGTGATCGACGGATCAGTAGTCACGTCAAACTCAAACGTGCTTTCTGACTCAGATTGGAAAACATCTCCTACAGAAAATGTAGTCCCTTCTAGGACATCATCATTTTCAATGGTTCCAGTAGCTGTGGCGAGAGTTTCTGCAGAATCTTCAGGAGAAACAATCACTTGGAAGGTTTCATTCCCTTCAATTTCATTATCATTCTCCACCTCAAAGCTAATTGTACCTTCACCGTCGGTAATGTTTACCGTACCAGTGGGGTTAACGCCATCAGCAAAGTCAGCAGGAGTTGTAAAATCACTTCCGACAGCCAAGACATCATAGTTAAGAGGACCACTAAATGCAGAGTCAGTAGTCACAGTAAACTCAAATGTTGTTTCTGATTCTGACTGAGCAAGATCCTCTACAGTGACATCAGGAAAATCATCGTTTTCAATGGTTCCAGTGGCTGTGGCGAGAGTTTCTGCAGAATCTTCGGGAGAAACAATCACCTGGAAGGTTTCATCTCCTTCAAATACCTCGTCATTGGCGACTTCAAAACTGATTGTGCCTTCACCATCAGTAATTTCTACTGTACCAGTGGGATTGACCCCATTAGCAAAGTCATCCGGTGTTGTAAAATCACTTCCAACGGCTAAGACATCATAGTTGAGAGTACCACTAAATGCAGAGTCAGTAGTCACAGCAAACTCAAATGTTGTTTCTGATTCTGACTGAGCAAGATCCTCTACAGTGACATCAGGAAAATCATCGTTTTCAATGGTTCCAGTGGCTGTGGCGAGAGTTTCTGCAGAATCTTCGGGAGAAACAATCACCTGGAAGGTTTCATCTCCTTCAAATACCTCGTCATTGGCGACTTCAAAACTGATTGTGCCTTCACCATCAGTAATTTCTACTGTACCAGTGGGGTTAACGCCATCAGCAAAGTCAGCAGGAGTTGTGAAATCACTTCCAACGGCTAAGACATCATAGTTGAGAGTACCACTAAATGCAGAATCGGTGCTCACTGCAAACTCAAATGTTGTTTCTGACTCTGACTGAGAAAGATCCTCTACCGTGAAATCAGGTAAGGTACTCGTGTCATTGATTAAAGCACTCGCCGTTGCTGTAACTGGGTTGCCATCAATACTGATGCTGGCAACGAGGTTCTCCAACCCTTCTGGAGTGCCATCATTGGCAATATCAAAGGAGAAAGTTGTGCCAATTTCACCGGCTCCAATGGTCGCCGTGCGACTGAGTTCACCTTCAATGTCATCAGCGTCAATACCATCGCCAAGACTAATTTCTACTTCTGTATCATTCTCAACGGCACTCCGACCTTCGGTGACCACGGCAAAGGTTAAGGTGTCACCCTCATTGACGAAGTCAGAACTGGCAAGCACTTCAAAAGTCTCAGATGTTGGTGCACTAACCCCAGGACGTTCTTCAGCATAGCCATATAGTAGGTAGTGTTCTAAAGCGGATGCAAAATCACCACCCTCTACTGCTCCAGCAACATCCTCATTCGCGGTTAAATAACTCTCAGCATCAAAGAAATCAAAACCTGTACCGGCACGATCTTCATTAATACCAAAGGTTAGGAAATGATCAAGGGCACTATCAAATGCCCCATTATCGATCGCCGTAGCAACGTCTTGGTTCGCTGCTAAATAAGCCTCGGCATCAAAGGATTCTAAGGCTGCATTCGCGGGACGTTGCTCATCAATACCAAAATTGAAAAAGTGTTCAAGAGGGCTAGCAAAATCCCCATTATTGATCGCGTCTGCAACATCGGGGTTAGTATCTAAATAGTATTCGCTGCTTAAAAACAGCCCTGCTCTGTCTATACTTAAACCTGGCATATTTGGGTTTACCTCACACCGATTAGTTTACATGGATTGAACGGGTCATTGATACGGCTTAAACCAGCCTTAATATCTAAAGCATTTGCTTTTCTTAAGTTAGCTTAGATTTAATTTGCCCTATAGACTAATAAAAGGGACGATTCAAGTCGTATGCAAGTTCCCAGTTGTTGTACAAATTAGCTTAAAATTTAGGCTTAGTCTATCACAATACTGTTGATTTACAACTAACTTAGAGGCTGATTCAGTCTAATGCTACTTGCCTCCCTCTTAGATGTCAAGAATTTCAAGAAATTCATTGGAAGGTCTGGTAGTGAGAAAATTCACGATAAAGTTGTTTTTTTTTGAGGCGGAATGTTTAGCTGATTTGCTACAGTGCAGCTTAATCGGGTATGGTTTCCCTGTTGAATTGAAGGTAAAAATCATTTATGACTCAAGACTCTGGTGTGAAAACAGACGAGAAAAAGCAGCATTTTGATGATATTTATATGGAATCGACTCCGGTTCCCTTTAAGGAGCGAATTATTGATGCTTTAGACTATATTTCCGATAACAATAATCGTCAAACCTTTGATCGGTTGATTTTACCTTGGTGTCAGCAACAAGGGGGACAACCCATTCCTTATGTTGATCTGTGCTGTTGTTTTGGGAATACAACGCTCGCGATCGCGCATGATATGACAGTGGATGAGATTCGCGAAAATTGGAAAGATGACCAAACGGCTCAAACTCCCCTCAAACCCCGTCGGTTGAACTTAAAGACCACAGGTATTGATATTTCTCAAAATGCTCTCAACTATACCCAACAAGCAGGAATTTTTGATCAAACGATTCAAGCGGATCTCAATCAATCCTCACCAGAAAAGAAAGCACAGGTGCTACAAACGATGAGTGAGGCGGATATCTTAGTCTCCACTGCTTCTTTAGTCTATTTGGAAGAGAGCGCGATCCAAGATTTGATTGGTGCCTTTGCTAACGCGGATCGGGAAGGCTATTGTATTGTTAATTTCCTCAATCCCTTCGGTTTAGAAAAAGCAGATGCTACAAAACGCATTCTCCTTGAACACTTGAAGTTTGTAGGAAGCACTGCAACCCGCCACCGTCGCCTCTCTCCCCTCGAACAAGAAAACTATCCCGGTGAGGAATGGTCACTCTTAGAAATCTGGGTTCTAAAACGGAACTAATTCCTTATTTTTTCGGGGCGAACCATTTTTGGCTCGACCCCCAATCCTTTTTTTTCATAACAGTCATGGAAAGATTCAACGAAAAGAGAAAAATGATGGTAATTCTGGGACTATAGTGCTACGCGCTGGGCAATAGGAAATTTGCCCCAGGTAACAGTTTATGATGAAAGGGTTTTAGCGATCAGTAATGTCCTAACCCAAGTTTGTAGTGCTATAACAGGGTAGCTTATTTCTCTTTTTTCTGGTTAGTCGGTGTTCTTCCCAATCTAAAATTTTGATTAAGATTATACTGAAGAAAAATTTTCCTAGTCATAACAATTAAAGAAGCAAATCATTCGCCCCAAGATGGGTTTGAGGAGAAAAAATGAAGCTACGTGAATTATTCGCCACTGTTCCGCAACTGACTCCCCTGTCTGATTCTCCTAATTTGGATCAAGAAATAACGGCAATTGTCACGAACTCTCATCAATGTCAAGGGGGAGAATTATTCATTGGTTTACCCGGAACCCGTGTCGATGGGGGAGATTTTTGGCGCAGCGCGATTACCAGTGGCGCGATCGCTGCGATCATTACTCCAGAAGCAGCTAAGCGTTATCCTCCTACCTCAGAGTTTTGTGTCTTTTCCGTCAATAATATCAATGATGTTTACGCGCAACTTGCCACAGCCTTTTATAACTATCCGTCTCAAACCCTAAACCTAGTGGGGGTAACTGGCACCAATGGCAAAACCACAACCACCCATCTAATTGAATTTTTCCTGTCCGCAGCCCAACACCCAACCGCATTATTGGGAACACTTTATGCACGATGGCAAGGGTATAATCAAGTGGCGACCCACACCACGCCTTTTCCTGCCGAGTTACAAGCTCAACTGGCTGATGCCCTCGCTGCTGGAAATGAATATGCTGTGTTAGAAGTCAGTTCCCATGCTTTAGCCCAAGGGCGAGTGAAAGGGTGTGAGTTTCAAGTAGCTGTCTTTACTAACTTAACCCAAGATCACTTAGACTTCCATGAAACCATGGAAAACTATTTCCAAGCAAAAGCCCTCCTCTTTCGTCCGGAATATTTAAAGGGTCGCGCCATTATTAACCAAGATGATCCCTATGGAAAACGCCTGATTCAGGAACTGCCTGCAGAGAAGGTCTGGTCTTATAGCCGTCAAGATAGCAGTGCGGATCTTTATCCAGAACACTTAGTTTATGAAGCCACCGGCGTGAAAGGAACTTTAAAAACGCCTCTCGGTGAGATTCCCTTCTCCTCTCCCCTCGTTGGTGAATTTAATCTTTCCAACTTATTAGCAGCAGTGGGTGCAGCATTGCAGTTAGGGGGGACGTTAGAGACGATCGCGCGCTGTTTACCGAACTTTACTGGGGTTCCTGGACGGATGGAACGGGTACAAGTTGATGCGAATCAAGAAATTAGTGTCATTGTTGATTATGCCCATACTCCTGATAGTTTAGAAAACTTATTAAACGCAGCCCGCCCTTTTATTCCGAAACGGATGATTTGTGTCTTTGGTTGTGGTGGTGATCGCGATCGAACCAAACGCCCTCTCATGGGAAAAATCGCCAGCGACTTGGCAGATATTCCCGTCGTGACATCAGATAATCCTCGCACAGAAGACCCACAACAAATTATTGAGGATATTCTTAACGGTATGGCAGGGAATGATCAGACGATTGTGGAGCGCGATCGTGCCGTTGCTATCCAAACCGCAATTGCAATGGCACAACCGGGTGATGGGGTGTTAATCGCAGGAAAAGGACACGAAGATTATCAAATTCTCGGAACAGAGAAAGTCCATTTTGATGACCGAGAAGAAGCCAAAAAAGCGTTATTGGAAAAATATGATCAAGATTGATTTTCTATTATTGATTATATATTTATGATTTATTTTACATTATGTGTAATTTCGCTTACGATAAGGATTAAATCGGTTAAGATAACAGTTTTTAAAAATGAGTAATGTTCTCAATACAAGCTGGCTTATTCCTTGTTATCCCTTATTGGGCATGGGATTAAGCATTTTTTGGTCTCCGGGAATTTCGCGCCGAACTGGACCAAGACCTGCTGGATATCTCAATGCGGTGATGACGCTTTTGGCGTTGTTACATACTATCTTGGCATTTGCAGCGATTCAAAATCAGTCACCTCAATACTTTAGTGCCAGTTGGCTGGATGCTGCAAGTTTACAAATTGACTTTGAATGGTCAGTTTCTTTAACAAAAATGGTTGCCCTGATTGTTGTTACGGGGTTAAACCTCTTGGCTCAAATTTACGCGATCGCCTACTTAGAAATGGATTGGGGATGGGCGCGGTTTTATTCCCTGCTTGCCCTATTTGAAGCGGGAATTTGTACGTTGATTCTCACCAATTCTCTCTTTTTCAGCTATGTGATGCTGGAAATTTTAACCTTAGGCACGTATCTCATTATTGGCTATTGGTTTAACCAGTCTTTGGTGGTGACCGGCGCACGAGATGCCTTCCTTACCAAGCGGGTGGGTGACTTATTTCTCTTAATGGGTGTTGTTGCCCTGTATCCTCTCGCAGGAACTTGGAATTATCAAGAACTCACCATTTGGGCAGAAACTGCCGATTTAAGCCCAACCGTCGCAACCCTACTTAGTTTAGCTTTAGTTGCCGGTCCGGTGGGGAAATGCGCTCAATTTCCCTTACATTTGTGGCTAGATGAGGCAATGGAAGGACCCCTACCAGCCACAATTCTGCGGAATGCCGTGGTTGTTTGTACCGGTGCGTGGGTTTTAATTCTGGTACAGCCCATTATTGCCATTTCTCCCATTGGGATTACCACAACTATTGCCATTGGTGCAATTACTGCGATTGGCGGGAGTTTAATCGCGATCGCGCAAACGGATATTAAACGAATTTTATCTTATGCGGTGAGTGCGTATCTTGGCTTAGTGTTTATCGCTGCAGGCGTAGGAGAAACCCAGATCGCATTAACCTTACTACTCACTTATTCGATTGCGATGGCGTTATTAGTGATGGCAATTGGTAATATTGTCCTCAGTAACGTAACACAGGATGTAACCTTTCTTGGGGGGTTATGGTCGCGTCGTCCGATTACAGGGTTATCTTACTTGGTTGGTGTGGCTGCGTTTATTGCCGTACCGCCTCTTGGTAGCTTTTGGACGTTATTTTCCCTCACCGATCATTTATGGACAACACAACCTTGGTTAGCGGGTGTGGTATTAACGGTGAATGGGTTAACCGCCTTTAGTTTATTACGACTTTTCTGCTTAGTCTTTGCCGGAGAAACCAAACCGATGACAGTACGGTCTCCGGAAGAGTTATGGTTAATGGTTTTACCAACAACCGTTGGCGCGGGTTTTGCATTACATTTACCCCTATTTATGGCAAATTGGAAATTACTTCCCCCAACGGCAACGATGAATTCCATTCCCGTTTTTGCCTTGATGGCTTCTAGTTTAATCGGAATTGTTGGGGCAGTTTTAGTGTATGGCAATAATCGACCGAAACTTGCTTTTATTCCCCAAGGAATTAAAGATTTCTTTGCCTATGATTGTTATACGGTAAAAGCCTATCAAGTCACCATTGTTTTTGTGGTGAATGTTGTCTCCAGAGTTATTGCTTGGTTTGACCAATATATTGTGGATGGCGTTGTCAATTTAATTGGCTTAGTTACGATGTTGAGCGGTCAAGGATTAAAGTATAACAACTCTGGTGTTGCTCAGTTTTATATGCTTTCGATTATTGCGGGTGTGGCATTGTTTGGAATTATTCTTTGTTTTCCCTTTTTGGTTTAGGGTGACAGTTTTTTTTGTTGAACCACAGAGACACAGAGGACACAGAGCGTTTGAGGAGAGAGTAATGCTGAGTGCTTTATTAATCATTCCGATCATCGGGGTTTTAATCATTAGTTTATTGCCGGAGAAGATAACAGATAATCGTTTACGTCAATTTGCGTTAGCGATTACGATTGTGCCTTTTCTTTGGACGATTTATTTATTTTCGCAGTTTGATCTCAATACGGGTGGCTTTCAGTTTGCTGAATTTCTCCCTTGGTTGGAAACAATTGGTTTGAATTACCATCTTAGTGTAGATGGAATTTCCTTACCCCTAGTTTCTCTTAATAGTTTTTTAAGCGCGATCGCGATTTTTAGTACCAATCCAAAAATCCAACGTCCCCGTCTTTATTACAATCTTGTTCTCCTCGTTAATTTTGGGGTAGCTGGGGCGTTAATGGCGCAGAACTTACTGCTATTTTTCTTGTTTTACGAAGTCGAGTTAATTCCCTTTTATCTTCTGATTAGTATCTGGGGAGGTGAAAAAAGAGGCTATGCAGCAACGAAATTTATTCTCTACACGGCAGTATCTGGTTTATTGATTATTGCTGCTTTTTTAGGGTTAGCGTTTCTCAATCAAACCGGTAACTTTGAATACGAAAATATTACAACGACAGGCTTATCTATTAAAACCCAACTGATTTTATTAACCTTACTGTTAGTCGGGTTTGGTATGAAAACACCGTTAGTTCCATTGCATACTTGGCAACCGGATGCCTATGTGGAAGCCTCGCCTCCCATTGCCATTTTATTAGGAGGAATTTTAGCAAAATTAGGCACTTATGGCATTATTCGCTTTGGTTTACAACTGTTCCCAGAAACGTGGAATTTAACTGCCCCGGGACTTGCCATTATTGGGGTCATTAGTGTCATTTATGGGGCTTTAAGCGCGATCGCACAAGCGGATATTAAACGGATGGTTGCTTATAGTTCCATTGGTCACATGGGCTATATTTTAGTCGCTGCTGCTGCGGGAACGTCTCTGAGTGTGTTAGGCGCGGTGGCGCAAATGGTCAGTCACGGCTTAATTCTTGCCCTCTTATTCCAACTGATTGGTACGGTGGAAGAAAAAGTCGGAACGCGCGATCGCGCTACTTTAAATGGCTTAATGAATCCGATTCGGGGTTTACCCCTCACCAGTGGCTTACTGATTGCTGCGGGAATGGCAAGTGCTGGAATCCCCGGCTTAGTCGGATTTGTTGCGGAATATATCGTCTTCCAAGGCAGTTTTTCGCGCTTCCCCATTGAGACAATTTTGTGCATTGTTGCCTCGGGATTAACGGCGGTTTATTTCGTCATTCTGTTGAACCGCACTTGCTTCGGAAAACTGGATAATAATCTGTCTTATTATCCCAGAGTCTTATGGTCCGAACGGTTACCTGCCCTGATTTTAACCGCAATTATTTTTGCCTTTGGCATTCAACCGAACTGGTTAGTACATTGGATTGAACCGACAACAACCGATATCGTTTCTTTACTCTCTCCTGAAATTCCAAATACATATTCCAGCGCGATCGCGAGTATCGAAAATCCGCAACAGTAGTCAAACGAATGATAAATGACCAAGGACTAAGGACAAATCACTATGACCACTGAAACGCAAACCCAACTTCCCCCCTCTCAACACGAATTTGCCGATATTATTCACCGCCTCGAAGCCGGCGGGGCAATGCTACCGGATACCCCCGAAAACTTAATGCAAATTGTCGGGATTTATAAAGCGTATGCTGTTCCCATGGACTTCTATTGGCGGGACTTACTTTACATAGCCGAACGAGTATTTTTAAATCCCATTCCTGCTTTTAAATACTTCCTTCCCCAAGAATATCTCGACTTAGAAAATCACTATGCTGGCGACAATGCTGACTTAAGAGTTTGGCGTGGAAGAGGAACCGCCCATCCCGAACTTTTAGAATTTATGGAGAAGGGGGAAACGAAAAATATTCCCCGCCTCTTTCACCATTTATGGCATGATCGCGTGAATATGGAATTTGCCGAAGCCTGTATGAAAGCAATGTTTTGGCATGGTCGCGATA
>JAVLCL010000524.1:0-2252 GCA_031580825.1 Halothece sp. Uz-M2-17 | reverse complement strand
AACAAAAATTAATTCTGGTTTGGTCAGCTATGCGCCATTTCGCAGCCACGTTACAAACTGAAGGCTGGAACATGACCTATGAGATCGCAACTGACTTTATTACTCCCCTTCAGGCTTGGATCAAAAGGCATCAAATTAATGAGTTGCGCGTAATGGATCCTAACGATCGCGCTTTTTCTGTTTTCATCCAACAGTTAGATTTAGGATGTGAGATTACTTTGCTTCCAGATAACCATTTTTTATGGTCAAGACAAGAGTTTCAAAATTGGGCGAATAATCGGAAACGAATTTTAATGGAAGACTTCTATCGGGAAGGGCGCAAGCGATTTAAGGTCTTAGTAGAAGGAAAAAAGCCCGTTGGCGGAAATTGGAATTTTGATCAAGATAATCGTAAACCGCCTAAGAAAAATTTAGTTCCGCCTGATCCGCTTCGGTTTCCGCCTGATGCGATGACACAAGCAGTAATAGAAGAAGTGAAAGCCCTTTCTTTTGCGACTTATGGTGAGATTGATAACTTTAATTGGGGAGTAACGCGAGAAGATGCACAACAAGTTCTAGCCCATTTTATTGAAAAAGACTTACCGAATTTTGGTACGTATCAAGATGCAATGGTGACAGGAGAGAGAACAATGTGGCATTCTTTGCTTTCTCCTTATCTTAATTTGGGGTTACTGCATCCTTGGGAAGTCATTTCTGCAGTGGAAAACGCCTATTATGAAAATAATTTGCCTCTGAATAGTGTAGAAGGCTTAATTCGGCAAATTTTAGGCTGGCGAGAATTCTTACATGGAATTTATCACTGGGTTGCTGAAGACTATGGAGAAGGAAATTGGCTGGATCATCATCAACACTTACCGGAGTTTTTCTGGGATAGCGATCAAACGGATATGAACTGCCTAAAACAAGTCTTGCAGCAAGTGGAAGAAACAGGCTATGCTCATCATATCCAGCGGTTAATGATCTTAAGCAATTTTGCACTGATTGTGGGGGTTTCTCCCCAAGCACTCAAAGAGTGGTTTCATTCTGCATTTATTGATGCCTATGACTGGGTAATGGAAACCAATGTTATTGGTATGGGACAATTTGCCGATGGTGGGGTGTTTGCCTCTAAGCCTTATGCTTCTTCGGCAAATTATGTTAACAAGATGAGCAATTACTGTGAAGATTGCTTTTATAATCCCCGTCAACGATCGCGTGATTCTGCTTGTCCGTTTAATTTTTTCTATTGGGATTTTATGGAACGACAGCGCGATCGTTTGCAATCGTTGGGGCGAATGAATTTAGTCTTGGCTAATTTACGGAAAATTGATGCCGATGAACTAGATCAAATGCAGGCTTTAGCGGAGTCTTGGCGAGACAAATATTCGCTTTAATCTCAAAACAGAGTTTAAGCAAGAGTAAAGTTTGCAATTCTTATCTTAAACGTTTGTTTTCCACTACACATTCCCCAGTTTTTCCACAACTTTTTCCGGAGTTTTCCACAGATGATCCAAAGTTTTCCACAGGTTCTAACGGCAGAATCAAAGATACAGGGAACTTGAGATTAGCGGAGTGATTAAAGCATTTAATTCCGTACACACTGAGTTTATGTAAATTTATGCAAACAAAAAATAGCTAGAACTCCTTTGATTTCGTTCTGGTTTTTATCTGATCCGTAAAAATGTAACATTTCTCAGCATTGACAATCCGCCCCCCTTTTAGACGACAATAGAGCGACTAGGCAAACAACTAAACCTAATTTTTCCCAAGGGAATGGTTGGGGGTTTGGTTGAGATTGGTGGTCTGTCTTGCGATTTCACCACGAGTCAAATGAATCGCTTTCCTTTTCAGAAGGCGTAAAGTTTGACCTCTATCACCAACGATTCACCGCTCAGCAACAGCCAATTATGATTGGAGGGTCAAGTCGCTGTGAAAACCAACATTAACCTTTCGACAGAGATTCCGCAGGAACTGCATGAGTCCTTACAACGCTATCTAGATGAACATCCGACTTGGGATCAAGACCGAGTGTTAGCAGCTGCGTTATCACTGTTTTTGCTACAAAATAGCCAAAATAAAGTGGAACAAAATACACAAACTTATCGTAGTTGCGCTCAGGTGTATTTAGAAACTCTATTTGATTGAACCTTATCCCGCTAAACGCCAAGCGTTATAGCGGGTTTTTCTGATTTCAAAGCGATTGCTGAACTGACCTCTTATAGTTACTAATTTTGTAGACATATATCTACTCAAGCTTTATAGAGTCTTTAAGA
>JAVLCL010000523.1:0-2260 GCA_031580825.1 Halothece sp. Uz-M2-17 | reverse complement strand
ATTTGTTTTTTTTCAATTGTAATGTCGGCTTCCATGCGTTGCAGTGCATCTAAAATACCAGTCCGAGTGGGATTAATCCCAACATTTTCAATTACTAATTCCGAACCGAGGATAATGAGTGCAGCCACTAACCAAAAGGCAGCCGAACTAATATCACCGGGAACAATCACCGTTTGTCCCTGCAAAATCGGTTGTCCTTCAATCGTGACTGATTTTGTTTCAGGATCTGTGGTGATATTTGCACCAAAAGCAGCCAGCATCCGCTCACTATGATCCCGAGAAATGGCAGGTTCAATGACAGTTGTATTCCCTTGCGCCATTAACCCAGCTAAGAGAATACAAGACTTGACTTGCGCTGATGCAATGGGAGAACAGTATTCAATTGCTTTTAAGGATTGTCCTTGAATGGCTAAGGGTGCGCGAGAATTGTTTTGTCTGCCCCAAATTTTTGCGCCCATTTGCAATAAGGGTTGCACGACCCGCGACATGGGGCGCGATCGCAGCGATTCATCTCCACTCATGACAAAAAAACGGTCGGCGTGAGACGCAAGTAAACCTAACATCAAGCGCACTGTTGTCCCTGAATTCCCCGCATCTAAGACTTCTGTGGGTTCTTTTAAGTAATCTAACCCGACTCCTTCCACAATGACTTCTTGTGAGTTGAGTTCAGAAATATTTGCTCCCATGGCACGCAAACAATGGGCAGTACTGCGGGGATCTTCTCCTAATAATAAGCCTTGGATGCGAGTTTGCCCTCGCGCGATCGCGCCAAACATCAAAGCCCGATGAGAAATGGATTTGTCTCCCGGAATTTTCACATTACCTCGTAAACTCACTCCTTCATGAGGACGGTCAATGACTAAGATTTTTTGGTTTTCGGTTTGATGAGTGGTGATAATTGAATTAGACATATTTTTTATTTGTTCTTTGTTTAATTATCTAAAAAATAATACTGATCTTATCATTATTGACTTAAGGCTCTCAATTGAAAAGATTACTCTAATTATTTCGATTCAGTCTCCGCACCAGCCAATAACTAATTGACAGGGCAAAAATAGCAATGGCTAGAGAAATTAAGTCTGTATTAGAATATTTTTTTAAGTCAAAAATAATAATTTTACGAGCAACAGCAATCAGAGAAGTTGCAATCACTAACTCAACTTGAAAAATATGTTTTCTTAAATAGGCGGTGATATTATCTAATAATTCTAAGGCAATTAAAATATTTAGGAATAACCCAAAAACTTCTAAAATCGTTTGATTAAAAAAACCAGAAGGAGGAGAAGTAAAGAGAATATCACTTAAAACAAAAACTAAATCAACGATTGCAACTAAAATAACAATTAGTAAGGCGATTGTTAAAAACTTTGCGACAAACGTTTCTACGGATTCAGTAATCGTTAAAAACTTTTCCTCTTCCCATATTTTGCCAATTGAACGGAGGAGATTTCGCACTTTTCTCATGATGTTTCCTTCTTATTAAGAGTCAAGACAAAAAAAACGAAGAACAAGGAACCAATAATGCAAAGACGTTCCATGGAACGTCTCGATAACAAAGAACAAAAATAAGAATTGAACTAACAAAGCTAAAAGCAACTCCTATTCATCAATGACAGCTTTGCGATCTAATAATACTAAATCTCGTAACTGTTCTGTATCCAGTTGTGTTAGCCAATCTTCACCGGCATCAACTGTTTGTTCGGCAAGTTGTTTTTTACTTTCAATCATTTGATTGATTCGTTCTTCTAATGTCCCAGTTGAAATAAATTTATGAACTTGGACATTTTGTTTTTGTCCAATCCGAAAAGCGCGATCAGTGGCTTGGTTTTCCACCGCCGGATTCCACCAGCGATCAATATGGAAGACATGGTTAGCACGAGTTAAGTTTAAGCCAGTTCCTCCCGCTTTAATGGAAAGAATAAAAAACGGTGGTGCATCCGGATCATTTTGAAAGCGATCCACCATTTCTTGACGTTGTTGTTTGCGAGTTGCGCCATATAAAAAGGGAATATCGCAATTAAATTGTTTTTGCAGATAGGCTTGTAAAAGTTTTCCCCATTCTGCAAATTGAGTAAAAATTAACGCGCGATCATTTTCCGCAGTTAACTCTTCTAACATTTCAACCAAGCGCAATAATTTCCCAGATCGTTGGGCAGAATCTAAAACCTGTTCTTTATTGAATAATGCGGGATGATTACACAACTGCTTGAGTTTCATTAACAGTGTCAAGATTTTACCATGACGTTGAATGCCTTCTGCT
>JAVLCL010000522.1:0-2284 GCA_031580825.1 Halothece sp. Uz-M2-17 | reverse complement strand
AAAATCTATCTCGATTTCTTTATTGAGATAAGCCAAAAAAGTATTGTAATCTTGTTTAACACAATCAGCATATTGAAACGCAACATCAACTAAAAAGTGAATAAATGTCTTCTCTCTCCCTAAAATTTTGGTTTCCATCGCGTCTTCAAATAAATAACTCTGATTCAGGGCATATCCGCCACGTTTATGTTCTGTAGCGAGAATTTTGCCCCATTGTTCAGCTACTTCATACAGATCTTTACTTTTGTCTAACTTGTCGGTAGGAAAATCTTCTTTAAATGGAGATCGTTCGCGCACAGAATACACCCCATTGGGGAGTTCCATCCAGCCTAAATATTGATCAGGGTGTTCCGCGATCGCGCGAAAGGCTTGGGCATGACGATCGCCTTCATGAGAAAATACGCTATGGTAAGCATTCCGCTCTTTTTCATTCATTTGATCATACGCTGCGGGGGCTTCTTGTCGTTTTACATCGAGAATAATGTCATCATGAGCGGTGAGCGCGTCTCCTTCAATTAAAATGTAGTAACGAGGTGTCCCCAATGATCCTGTTCCTGCCCACAACCGTTGAGCGATATCTTTAATCTTAAAGTAGCGGTCATCATCAGCAGGCATATCTCCAGTGAGGGTTTCTCGATATTGGGGAAACGCAGAAACAATCATTTCCCATTCTTGATCGCTTAAAGGCGATAACTTTTCTGCTTCTTTATTGAACACCCGTTTGTTATTTTCATCAAAAGTTGTCCATTTTTCTAACATCTTGTGACGGGTTTCTTTTTTCTGCACTTTTTTCAGAAACTTTTTTAATTTTCCCTCAGTATTCTCTTTCGTAAAGTGGATTTCTTTAATCGCTGGATTATGGCGATCATTAATAATCGTTGCCATGTAGGCTTTCCCTAACTTTTTCACCGCTTTAGTGATTTCTTTCGAGTCAAAATCACCATTGTCTCGACAATCGAGAACTAAACTAATCACTAAACGCCATAAATCATATTGATAGTCACCGACAATCGCATCATCAAAATCATCAAAGCCATAAATCACTTCATCATAGTAGTTGGCAAATGCCCCAAAATTGTAAAGGTGAGCATCTCCTTGTAACCAAGTATGGGTGTCAGCATTCCCGCCGAATAAACTTAAACGCCAATCATTATAAATATCTTCCCAAAATAAATGATTGGTTCCCCGTAAAAAACTATAAGGAGACTCAGCCATTTTTTCATATTTTGCTTCCCGATAAGCATCGAGTAAGGATTGATTCGTCTGCGCGATCGCGCTCAGAATTGTATATTGACGATTGTGGAGATTAATCGCTTTATAAGACATAATATTAAACTGGTAAATGTTGACTATAGATTGGACGAGGTGACCCCTGAACCAAACGCTAGTCAGGAATCCTCTAAATCCTCGCTACTTCGTCACTCTGAAAATGACTATAGAAAATTCTTAAATTGTACAACATGAGCGAAACGATTAAACTGGACCAATTTCTCAAATATCAATGTGTTGCCCAAACAGGTGGGGAAGCAAAAATGATGATTTGGGATGAAGAAGTGTTAGTAAATGATGAAATTGAAACCCGTCGCGGGAGAAAGTTAGTTAACGGCGATCGCGTGACCGTTTTTGGAGAAACTTATGTCGTTGATTTAAGCAAAAGGTAAGCCTCATGTCGGGTGCAGTTGGGCTTAGTTATAATCGTCTTTAGGAAACTTAATAAAACGACACAGTTATTAGGAAAGTAGCTCATGGATTCTCCTGCACCCTTCAATCAACTGGATCAGGCGTTGCAACCTTTAGCGAAAGTAGCGTATCAAACTTTCCAACAAGGTAAAGCGGTTTTTGCCTTAACTCATAAAACAATTAGTAACCGCATGACAAGTTTAGTTGCTCCAGAACGAAATGAGCAAGTCCAATCTTTGTCACCAGAATTACTCAATCAAGTACAGTCGCATCTTAATCAACTCCTAGAAACCGATTGGCGAGAAGCAGAACAAGGCATTTATCCCACCTCTTTACTCTTTGACAATCCCTGGGATGACTTTTTTAGCTATTATCCTGCGGTTTGGTTCGATTTACCCTCAATCTTGGATCGCATCCAAAATGGACGCTATCAAGACTTTGCTTCAGAAATTGATACTGAGGGCTATCCTGCTTACTATTTGCAAAACTTCCATCATCAAACGGATGGCTATCTCAGTGATTTATCGGCAAATCTCTACGATTTGCAAGTAGAATTACTCTTTAATGGCAGCGCCGATGCGATGCGCAGACGGGTCTTAGCACC
>JAVLCL010000521.1:0-2289 GCA_031580825.1 Halothece sp. Uz-M2-17 | reverse complement strand
TTCTCCTTGCAAAGTAACAAGGAATAACAGGTCAGTGAAATGAATAACAAGTTTTTGAGGAGAAAGGTTCTTGGAACGGCTCTGGCTATGACAGGTGCCATGATGACGGTTGTCGCGGTTCCTGCTGCTGAAGCGGGACAAGCTCGGGTCACAGGTGCAGCCCTTGTTGATGATGGGAGTACCATCTCCGCTGTTGCTGGTGAGGCAATTTTAGCCCCTAGACAGATTATTGACAATAGAGCAGACGTTACGATTGATCCAAATCTTAACGCTGATAATTTAGTTACCAGTTTAGATCTAGAATTTACCATTGGCTTTGACAATGGGGCACCCGTTTTCCGTCCTCTTCTCGAAGAAGCTATTGCTAATACTCTATTTGATAGTAATGGCGACCCTGTCTTTGAGCAAGAATCTGATATCATTTCCCTCGTTGAAAATTTTGGCGGAGTTAACTCTCCCCTCGGACAAGCCGAAATTACTGGTGCTGCAGCGTTAGACACCGATAACATCGTTTCTGCTATTGCGGGTCAAGCGGAATTAGCCCGTGGACAATTGTTAGGTGATTTAGGTAACAATAACACAATTGTTATTAACCCTTCAGTTTCAGGAGAGATCTTGGAACAACTCGATATTGATTTTGGTTTTGGAAGTCGTGGCAGGCTCAACTTACTAGAGGGAGCAATTGCAGAAACCGTCAATAACGCCAACTTTAATCGCAACTCCGATATTATCTCTTTAGTGAAAGCCTTTACCAAAGACAGTGAGGAAGCAGTTAGCAGTGAACAAGTCCTTGGTTTAGACTAGGGCTTCTTCAACTGCCAACCGTTAATCTGAATTCCCTCTCTCAATGAGGCTTGGTTGCAGACATAAACACAACATCGGAGAAGGGATAACTGCATTTGTTTTCCTTCTCTGATTCAGGAAATAAATACAGCTTACAAAAGGGGACGGATTCACTCCCCTATTTGTTTCGCGAAAGTCGTAGAAATTTTTTCAATTATTGAATTGATATAACTGACAGGAGCTTAAGATCATGACACTTGGCTTGACTTGGGTTGGTCAATTGACCTGCTCAGTCGTCGGAATTGCCTATATTCTCTCAGGTTTCCCTCTTCTTGCTCATGCTAACGAAAACCAAGTTAATTTACGAGAAAGGGTTGCCGAGGAAACTGGGATTGATGTTGGAGTTGACTTACAAAACGAATTAACGGACATCATTGCAGCAGAAGCGTTGGACAATATGCAACAGTTGCTGGAAGCCCTAAGTGGGATTGATAGCGACTTGCAGCAACAAATCATTGAGGAAGTAGAAGAAGCGGGAGATGTAGAGACTTTCCTAGAAGCCATTGAAGCAGGTAACCTAGAAGACCAGCTGATTCAGGTAGTAGCAATTGCTCGTCAAGGGGATCGTCTAGAGGCGATTGCGGGGCAAGTTGTCTTAAACAGTCCTCAGGAGTTATTAAACCAAGTTGATATTACTTTTGCTGGTAGGGAAGCCTTTGATGCAGTTGATGTCAATGACTTAAATGAAGATGAGACTGTTAATGGTAACGAGTTAAAAATTGACTTTGAAACGATCGCGGGGGATGATCCTAATTTTAATATTGGCAATAATCCCAGTGAATCGGAAATTATTTCTCTGGTCAGAGCGTTTACCAATGGCATTGGTCAGCAAGAGCGCGATCGCGCAACGGTTACAGCCTTTCGCAAAGATAATAACATTCGATCAGCAATGGTTGCAGAGGTAGAACTGGCACCAGGGCAGAGCTTTGTCAATAATCTTGAAAATCAACAGGCAAGTCTTATTATGACCACTGACACTGAGACTTTCAATGGTGATGAAGTTCTCAGTGAGTTAAGCATTGCCAGAAGTGATGGCGCAGATCTTCTCGCTGACAATAACAACTTAGAAGTAGAATTAGCAGAAGCGGTGAAAAACGCCAATTTTAATAGCGCCTCTTCTGTTATTTCCCTTGTTAGGGCGTTTGGGGAAGGGGTTGAACAAGAACAAGCTCGCTTAAGTGGTGCTTCTCTCGTTGAGGATCAGCGAGATTCTGATAACGAAATGCTTTCTGTGGTGGCTGGAGAAGTGGAATTAGCTCCAGGTCAGTTGCTCACTCAAGACAATAATAATGGCGTAACCACTTTGGTAACAGTTGCATCCGATTTAGCCGAAAACAATGGAACTGTCCGTACAGAGGGCTTAAATATCAAATATTTTATTGATGAAACTAGCATTAATTTAGAAGCAGCGATCGCCGAACAAGTCCAAGGGAACGATTTTTCTCG
>JAVLCL010000019.1:0-15464 GCA_031580825.1 Halothece sp. Uz-M2-17 | reverse complement strand
GGAACATGGCGCAACGGAATTTATTTGGACAGCAAGGGGTCACTGGCATTGCCAATATTGATATTACCCCTGAATTTGCAGTTAAATTGGGGGCTGCTTATGGTTCTACTCTCAAACTTGGAGCAACGGTGAGTGTCTCTCGGGATCAACGGAGTGTCTCTCGGATGGTCACGCGATCGCTGGTTTCGGGGTTAATGTCAACTGGGGTTAATGTCCAAAATTTAGAGGCTTCAGCGATTCCGATTACTCGGACCACTATCCCGACGCTTTCGGTTGTTGGTGGTATTCATGTCCGTTTACATCCCAGTCGCCATGATCATCTCCTGATTGAATTTGTGGATGAACAAGGAATTAATATCTCAAAAGCAAAAGAGAAGAAAATTGAGGGAGCCTATTTCAAAGAAGATTTACGACGAGCACAAATTCCTGAAATTGGTGAAGTTTTCTATCCCGCCCAAGTCTTAGATGTTTATAGTCACAGCTTTGAGAAACACCTCAATGTGCAAGCGGTCAATAATAGTCGGGCAAAAGTCGTTATTGATTATGCTTATGCTGTTTCCGGTGCCGTTTTACCTTTGCTGTTAGGAAAATTCGGTTGTGATGCGGTTGTCTTAAATGCCAGTCTTAGCCAAACGGCGTTATCCAATGAGGAACGAGAAACTTTACTCAATGAACTGGGTCAAGTGGTAGAAGCGCTCAAAGCAAATATGGGCGTACAAGTGGCTGCTAATGGAGAACAGTTAATTCTGGTGGATGAAGCGGGTTTACCGATTCGCGGTGAGATTTTAACTGCTTTAATGGTCAATATGATGATGACTGCCCATCCACGGAGTACGGTTGTTGTTCCCGTTCATGCTTCTAGCGCGGTGGAACAAATTGTCCGCCGTCATGATGGTAAAGTCATTCGCACGAAAGCCAGCCCCACTGCACTGATGGAAGCCTGTCAAGAAAACCCCAACGTTGTTTTAGGGGGAAGTGGTGAAACAGGCTTTATCTTCCCAGAATTGCATCCCGGATTTGATGCTATGTTCTGTATCGCAAAACTGATTGAAATGTTGACAGTGCAGGAACGGTCTCTTGCAGAAATTCGCACAGAATTACCTCGCGTCTGCCATAAATCTTACACGATGCGCTGTCCTTGGACGGTGAAAGGGGCGTTAATGCGGTATTTGGTAGAAATCCATCCTACGGATCAGTTAGAACTCATTGATGGGGTGAAAGTTGTGAATCCGCAAACGGATGACTGGGTTTTAGTTTTACCCGATGCAGGTGAACCCTTGGTTCATATTTTTGCTAATGGCGATGATCGTGAATGGGTTGATGATACTTTGCGAGAATACCGTCAACGGGTACAAGACTTTATTGATAAAGAACAAGGTGTGGAAGCAATCAACGTCTAACTCATCATTCATTTCTCCCCCTCTTTTTGGTGTGGGAGGGGGTGAACAGCTACCAAAGAACGAATAACCATACTTTGTAATACATAAAAAGTCGCTGTCTCTGTGCTAGAAACAACGACTTCTAAAGGGTTATTGAAGACAGTTAACCATTCTGGTTATTCAGAAAATCTTGCGCTTGTCTAATCGCTGCTGCACCAATATTGAATAAAGCCCAACTTGCAGCCAAAATAATCGGAGAAAGCACGATCACGATTCGCCAGTCCATAATTGATTCTTACCTCTCGCTTTAAATATTTTTTTATGATTCTTCTGATAACCATAATAACTGACAAGGGGAAAATTTTGGCAAAGAGTGGGAAGGAATCAACGAGAAGGCGGTCGGGAAACCCATCATTTTTAACTGACAATTCCAGAATGTCCTTCAATTTCGCCTACTGCTTCGGCGCGTCCGTCTATATATTCGGCTAAGAAGTTTTCCGCGATCGCGTAGAAGTGCATTCGGTTCTCAGGACGAGCAAAACCATGTCCTTCATCGGTATAAAGGGCATATTGCACAGGCTTGCCTTTTTCCCGCATTTCTGCAACAATTTGCTCACTTTCCGCTTGTTTCACCCGTGGATCATTTGCCCCTTGACCAATCAGTAAGGGCTTTTGAATCCGATCCGCATAGAAGAGGGGAGAACAAGACCGTAAAAATTCCTCTTCGGTTTCAATGTCTCCCACCCGATGCGCAAACATCGACATCATCGGTTTCCAGTACGGGGGAACACTATTAATGAGGGTAATTAAGTTGGAGGGTCCAACAATATCCACGCCACAAGCAAAGACATCAGGGGTAAAGGTTAATCCGGCTAAGGTGGCGTATCCTCCATAAGATCCGCCCATAATGGCAATTCGATTCGGATCAGAAATGCCTTTTGCTTTTAACCATTCCACCGCATCAATGAGGTCATTGTGCATTGCACCACCCCATTCGCGGTTTCCTGCATTGAGGAAGTCTTTTCCATAGCCAGTTGACCCACGGAAGTTGACTTGTAATACTGCATAACCTCGGTTTGCGAGCCATTGCACCGTGGGTTGATAGCCCCAAGTATCTCGCGCCCAAGGACCCCCATGAACATATAAAACCGTGGGTAATTGTTTTGCTTCCATTCCCACTGGAGTTGTTAAATAGCCATGAATCGTTAACCCATCCCTTGCTGGATAAGAAACCGGTTCCATTTTCGCTAAGGGGAGGTCTTCTAACTCGGGTTGGTTAGTAAACAGAAATTCTGCTTTTTGTGTATCCCGATGATAGTGATAGTAATAAACCGGACCATCATCAGTCGCATAAGCAACCAGCCAGTTTTGATCCGCTAAATCTCGGCTAGCAATGCCAAATTCTCCTTCTCGCAGTTGGCGTAAAACTTCAAAATCTTGCGCGATCGCGCGGTCTAAAACTTGCCATTCTTCTTTATCTTTATAGAAGGAAACCGCTTCAATATGACGTTTTGTGGGGTGAATTAAAACATCGCCCACATCATATTGTTTATCCTCTGCAATGACCGTTTCTTCTCGACTCTCTAAATTGAGAGATAGCAATCGTTCTGCATTTGCATCATGCGACCCTAAAATATAAAGGGTTTTACCATCCTTAGAAAAACTCAGCGCACCCCCTTCATCATCGGCACTCCAATGACGTAAGAGTTCCCAGTCTTGGTTAGGCGTTTCCCGATACAGGAGGTCTGATCCCCCATCTGAGGTTGCAGCAACGGCTGCACGAACTTGAAATTGCCCATCGGCAGTCCAACTGACGATATTACCGGGGTTATCGGTATCAAACTCTACTGCACCGTTATTTAAGTTGATGCGATACACATCAAATTTTTGGGCATTGTTGAGGTTTAAGCCCACTAAGACTTCATCAGGGGTTTCCGGATCCAGATCAATCGGTTGCGCTTTTACCCCTTGGAAGGGGGTTAAATCGCGGACAATATTCTTGGCAAGATCAACCGCGTAGAGGTGGAAGTTTTCATCGCCATCGGAATCTTGAAGATAAATCAGTTGGTCGGGTTTATATGTCCAAAAATAAGCCCGAATGCCCCGCTTTTTATCTTGGGTCACTTGTCGGTCATCCGTTTCCCCAATGGTACGCACCCAGACTTGTAAAACATCTTGCTCATCTGGTGCAATATACGCCATATACTTGGCATCGGGAGAAAGACGGGGACGCGCCCGTTTCGGGTTACCAAATAATAACGAACGGGGAATTAAAGGCGGGAGTTGCGTTTGAGTGGAAGGAGTCGTTGTTGTTGTCATAAAACTTTACAATACTGCCCTTCCATCTTATCTAAAAGCGCGATCGTGTTGCTGGTTCGGTGTAGGGATCATCGCGTCACATAATGACGGGATTCTTAAAAGAAGACAAGAAGGCTATCAAGCTAACCTGAGAAGTGCTTATACTCTTGCTGTAAAGCAGCATTTTCGATCTGGTTACGGAAAAGATCAAGCATTGCGATAACTTCTTCTTGCAACTCCCTATATTCTTCTCGATCCAATATTAAATAATTTCCATGTGCAATTTCATTCCTTGTCTTTAATAGTTGAGTATCTATTAATTTAGATTTAGTGGAGTAGTAGGAAAAATCTATACCCAGAATTTCAGCAATTTCTTTGAAGGTTTCAGAGGAGAGATTAGACCCCGTAGAAAACGAGTTCTTTTAGTCCCAGAGGGTATTCTCTCCAAAAGCGTTGATTATACTGTTTGGGTGCGCCCCACCCTACAGTTTAAAAACTTAAATTGTTTTGGTTTTACTGGTACTTCCGTTAAGAAGCTAACGTTTTTAGAGAGGTTGATCGCGCCTCTTGTTAATTTATCCAGTATGACACAAACTGATCGAGTTTGTTCGTTTCGGGGTATTGAACCCTTCAACTCACCGCCTTAGATGAGGGGCTGTCGTCTGGGGTCTCCCCAGACGTTTATACGCCCCGTCCAACGTCTTAAAGACGCTTGGTTTTACGGCGACTTCTATAAAGACTAATCCACTCACCAATTGACATCGAATAGCCATCTGTCCGAATCTCTTGCCTTGTTTTATCAATTTCTGCTTGTAAGGACGTGGCTGTGGTCTGATTCATCTATTTTATGTTCAGCTTGTAATTCTCAAATTCTTGCTTATGTAGAGGCATTCCATGGAATGCCTCTACATCATGGGAGATTAATGACGTTTAAAAGCCCATTGCTTCGGCAACTGCCTCTAAATGGGAGGGCACACCGGCTTTCACTTGGGCTTGGGCGTGATCAATTGCGCTTTGGGGATCTTTTAAGCCATTTCCGGTTAAAACACAAACAATGGTACTCTGACTAGGGACTTGCTCTTTTACTTTTAATAAACCAGCAACTGAAGCTGCACTGGCTGGCTCACAAAAGACCCCTTCTTCTCGCGCTAAGATGCGATACGCCTCTAAAATTTCCTCATCACTCACAGAATTAAATTCACCTTGACTGGCTTCCTGCACCGCTAAAGCCCGTTTCCAGTTGGCTGGATTCCCAATGCGAATTGCTGTTGCAATGGTATTGGGAGACTTAACGGGATGACCTTCTACCATCGGCGCTGATCCCGCAGCTTGAAACCCCATCATGCGAGGGAGTTTCTCTGATTTATTATGTTGATGGTATTGACAAAATCCCATCCAATAGGCAGAAATATTCCCTGCATTTCCCACAGGAATACAAAGCCAGTCGGGAGCTTCTCCCAATTGATCAACCACTTCAAAGGCTGCGGTTTTTTGTCCTTCGAGACGATAAGGATTCACTGAATTAACCAAGGTGACTGGATATTCTTCCGCGATACCCTTCACTAGCTGAAAACAATCATCAAAATTGCCATCAATGGCAATCACTTCCGCCCCATAGAGCAGAGCCTGAGCCAGTTTCCCAAGGGCAACATAACCATCAGGAATAAGGACAAATGGTTTCAGTCCCGCACGAATCGCATAAGCTGAGGCTGCTGCAGAGGTATTTCCTGTACTGGCACAAATCACGGCTTGTGCCCCTGCTTCCTTAGCTTTAGAAATCGCCATGGTCATCCCTCGGTCTTTGAAGCTACCCGTAGGATTTAAACCATCATATTTAACATAGACTTTGACCCCTCGCCCAATCCGTTCTGAAATGCTGAGGGCTGGAATTAGAGGGGTATTCCCTTCCATAAGGGTCACAACTGGTGTCGTCGAATTAACAGGTAAAAAAGGACGATAAGTTTCGATAAGACCAGACCAACTTGTCTGATCTTTGAGGCGATTTTGGCTTGGATTCGGGCTAACGGGCGAAACTCTAGTTGTGGTCACGGTTTCCTTATTGCAGTCTGTTCAAAAATCACTGGAAGAAGACCTAGGGAATAGCGCAGGATTCAGCGAATAAAGCCGATAATTAAGGTTGGTCGTTTTGTCACACTAAATTGAACTCTGGCATTTGCCGATGGGGACAATCAACCAACCTGTTATTAAGATGCGCCCTACATCATTAATTTGAATGTGGGAAGAGTCCCGTTTGCTGTAGGTTAATCCCTAGAAAATGACTCTCGCCCATACTCTACCACAAAAAGTAAGGAGATGTGGTATTAACGAGGAAATTAAGAGCGGTCTGCGGATGTGGAACGAACAGAGGGTTTAGAACTCCGCTTATTACGGGGTTTGGGTTTGGGACGATCGCTGGGGGGATCTTGCCAGTTTTCATCTAACCACTGCGGACGACTTTGGTCATAAATCATTTGTAAGGCAGCTGCTGCGATCGCGTGGGCATCGTATTCATCACCCAATTCACGCACTAAGGGTAAGAAAGAAGCCATCCGTTCTCCCCCAAGGCTATCCTGCAATTCTTCTCGCAATTTTTCTAAACGTTGGGCTTCAATTTCCGAACGATTGGGAATCGAGAGAATATTGAGTCGCTGCCGCAACCGTCGTTCAATTTGACGGAGGGTATTGCGATCGCGATATTGGCTTAAACTGATGGCAACGCCATTTTTACCAGCGCGTCCAGTCCGTCCAATGCGGTGAATATAGGTTTCGATATTATCCGGAAGGTCAAAGTTAATGACATGGGAGAGATTTTCCACATCGAGACCCCGTGCTGCAATATCAGTGGCAACCACTAAGCGGACTTGATTCTTTCGGAATCGTTGGACTAACCGTTCCCGTTGTCCTTGACTTAAATCGCCATGATATTCATCAACACTGTAACCGCCACTTTGCAATTCTTGGGTAATTTCGCTGGCGGTACGTTTCGTGCGCACAAAAATCAAAGCTGATTCTGGGTTTTCGACCGCTAAAATCGGTTTCAGAGCCTTCGCTTTTGTCCAACCGCGGGGGACTTTATACACCCGTTGCTCAATTTGATTGGGCATTCCTTTCGGACGCTCCACTTTTAAGCTGACGGGATTATCCATGAACTGATTAATCAATTCTTGGATTAACCGTGGCATCGTTGCGGAAAAACAAGCGGTTTGCCGTTGTTCGGGAGCTTGCTTCAAAATTTCCCGCACATCGTCAATAAAGCCCATGCTTAACATTTCATCAGCTTCATCGAGGACGACATACCGTAAGGTATTCAAGCGCAGTGCTTTACGATTGAGTAAATCAATAATCCGTCCAGGCGTTCCCACGACCACTTGTACACCTCGTTTGAGGGTTTGAATTTGGCGGTCGATAGACTGTCCCCCATAAACGGTTAAAATCTTCAACGCGCGATCATGAGAAAAGTTTTTCATCGCGGTTGCCACTTGCTGAGCAAGTTCTCGCGTTGGGGTCAGGATCAAAGCCTGAACGTTGGTTTCCTCAACATTGATTTGTTCTAAAATCGGCAGGGAAAAGGCTGCTGTTTTGCCTGTTCCTGTCTGGGATTGACCAACGACATCCTTTCCTTTCAGAATTTCTGGGATGGCTTGCGCCTGCACGTCAGTCGGTTGCTCGAAGCCTAGTTTCTCCAATTGTTGTACTCTTTCTTCGGAGATGCCTAGACTTTGAAAAGAAATCGTCATAAGTATGCTGTTTCGCAATATTTTGTTACTTTTATAATAGCTTATCGTCAATCTTTAAGTTTGAATATTTTTTTACACTTCTTTTTGCATTTCCGTTGTGAGGGTATAATCGGGCGCGATCGCCTCGATTAGAAGCAATTACAAGTTAACGAAGCTCTGTTGGTACTTTTGTGATGATGGCAAGTAATGAACCGCAGAGTCACAGAGGGCGCAGAGAGGAATTAACCACAAAGGGACAAAGGACACCAAGGGTTTAAGGAAGTTATTAGATTTCTCTTAACACTTTTTTCTGTAGTTAGGGAGAAAATTCAAAGGGCAGGGCTTCTAAACACTGACGGTGTTTTTCCAATAAGTCGTGCTGTGTTTCTGCGCCCAATAAGATGTCAGCAATTTCATAACTATAACTGTCTTGGTTGGCGAGTTGAGAGAGTCTCATTCCAGGTTTGACGAAAATATCAACTAAGGTATCCGGAATTTGCTGCTGGAGTTGTTCAATATCAGATTCGCTGGGAATCTTAGCGACTAACGCATCTTCAAAGCGACGTTCTAAGAATTTGGCTGCATATTTATATTTTCCTTGTCGATAGGGAAACTCAGGTTGGTTGCCAAGGGCTAGATCAATCATAATTTCATGGTGAGGACTGCCATCAACTTTTTCAAATAGATCGCCATGAGATTGAGAAATTCGAGGGTTAATTTCTAAAAACCACGCTTTTTTCTGTGTTTCGTCATAGAAGAACTCCGCATTAAAGGGGGCGTTATCATAGCCGATATGCTTGACAAATTTTTTGGTAATTTCTGCCATTTCTTGCTGTTCGGATTGAGTGAGTTTCGACGGATATTGATAGCGAGAAAAGGTGGAACTGTTGGGATAGCGAATGGAATCCACAACACCGTAAATCTGAACGTCACCCTGAAACGCATAACCCTCTAGGGTACATTGTCGTCCGGCAATAATTTCTTCAGCAATACAATATCGTCCGGGAATACTCGCTACTGTTTCCGGAAGATCGAGATAATCGAGGAGATCATTAAAGGGTTCAGAAATTTTTTCAATTTGCTCACGGATCTGGGCAACACTCTCGTCAAATTGCTGCTTATTGTTAATTTTAAAGCCAAGAAAGGAACGAAATGATTTAATGGGTTTAATCCAAAATGGATACGTTAGGGAAATATTATCGAGTGCGTTGTCAGCAAAGGGATCGAAAATATCAAAGTTAGGAATTTTTTCTGGAATGGATTTTTTTTGCTCTAATCGACTCCAATATTTATGTTCACATTTGACGACACTTTTGAGAGAAGCAGAGGTTAATCCTCTTTCCCGACACAGCATTGGTACCATATCACTAATGGGGAAATCAAAATAACCAACAATTGCGTCAATACTGCCTGTAAAGGCTTTGAGTTTGGCTTCTGCTTTGTCTAATAATTCTTGAAAGGAGTAAGTTTTAACTCCGCGAATTTCTTCATAGCGTAGCAACGCATGAAAGGTATAGTCTGCTGCACGGGGAACAGATTTGAGTTTAACCAGATTAAATTCATCGAGACCAACAACAAAAATATTTTTAGACACAATCCTAAACCTCGATCCGTATGTTTACAGAGATTAATTAAGAGTTAATAGCGTTTCTTAGTGTATTGAGGAACAAAGCGATCAGTAACCAGTGAACAAAGAACGAAGAACCAAGAACAAAAATTTAGAATGTATCTCATGAGAGTGAAAATTGTTATAGTTCTTTCTGTATCTATTTTTACCGCAAATCAGCCGTAAATATGTTGATTGAGTTTCTTTTTTATGATTGCAATTTCTCACGGAGATCGGAATAATATCCTCGTGGGGTCATCATCCAGCCTTGGTAATTTTGGGTCGTGCTATTACCAATAATGACCACGGTCAGCATATCAATGGCATGGTCTAACATTTCTTGGAGAGTGGTAAGAATGACTTGTTCATCGCGTCTTGAAACCGAACGGACCAAGGCGACTGGCGTTTCAGGGGAGCGATGTTCGCTCAAGATCTTTTGCGCGACTTTAATATGTTCGGTACGGGTGCGCGATCGCGGGTTATATAAAGTGGTAATAAAGTCTCCTTGGGCTGCTGCGGTTAATCGCTTTTCAATGATTTCCCAAGGGGTTAATAAGTCACTGAGGCTAATCGCGCAAAAGTCGTGCATGAGAGGTGCACCAACGGTTGCAGCAGCAGCTTGCATGGCGGTAATTCCTGGACAAACGACAACTTGAGGCTGTTTGCCATCCCAACCTTGATGGGCGAGTTCTTCAAAGACTAATCCACCCATGGCATAAATGCCAATATCACCTGAGGAGACGACAGCAACTTTTAAGCCCCAGTTGGCAAGGTCAATGGCGCGTTCTGCTCGTTTTTTCTCTTCGGTAATGGCGTAACTTTCAATGATTTGTCCGGGGCGCAGTAAGGGTTCAATTAAGTCTAAATAGAGGGAGTAACCAATGATAACATCCGCTTTTGTGATGGCGGTGCGGGCAAAAGGAGTAATCTGATTTAAGTCTCCAGGACCTGTGCCAATGAGATAGAGTTGTCCACTGTCACCAATATATTCTCTTGGCGATCGCGCGATCGCGATAGTAACAGCCCCTTGTTCCGATTTCCAAATTTGTTTAGAAACGATGAGTTCACTGCTGTTGGCTGCTTTCAAGGCGGAGGCTTCAGCAACACTGGCGGTTCCGACTTCTTGGGCGACAACAGAAGAGGGGTTGGGTACACTGACTTGATTTAAGGCTTCTGCACTATAGATCTGAAGGGGATAGTGATGGGCTGTGGCTAAGCCTAAAATTCCCGTTTCGTCTGCTTTTAATTCAATGGTAGCTAATCCCGCGATCGCGCTTGCGGTTAAATTTTCTTTTTGCAATGCCGATTGTAAGGCTTCTTCAATAACTGTTTGTGGTGTTCCTCGTTCACAGCCGATTCCCACCCATAAAACACGCGGATGCCAGCAAACTTGGGGGATATCAGAGTCTGAAACGATATTTTGATCCGTAATCAAAACTTTTGCTGCGGAATAACTGACTTCCGATGTCAACTGAAATGTATGATCAGCAGGAAGATGATTTTGCCAGAGAGTAGAACCGACCGTTTGCATGATTTGCACCGGCTTTTGGTGCGCGATCGCGCGACTGACAGCAGTCCAATCTCCTGTTCCTTGATGCCAACCGAAAGGCTTACCTAAAACATCAATTCCCGGCAAGTCTAGACTCGCAGAAGCTCCTGTTAAGATAGCACTTCCCCCTAATTGTTGCGCGATGAGACGGCTTAAGGATTCTCCCCCTCCTTGATGCCCCCCACAAAGGCTAATGATATTTTCTCCGGCTTCATCCATAACCAAAATCGCTGGATCACTGGCTTTATCCTTTAATAAAGGGGCGATTAAGCGAACCACAGCACCTGTTGCCATCACAAATATGATTCCTTGGTACTGCGACCAAATTTTGGCTAAGTGAACGCTTAACTTTTCCTCGTAAACAACGACATTTGAGGCATCGGTTTCGATATCCCTAGGAACAAATAAAGTAATCCCTTGTTGCTGACATAACGGCTGTAAGGTTCGGATTGCATTGGGGGTTGGCGCGATCGCGCATAAGGGAGAAAACGACTCTAACAACAATTCACTCATTCCTTAACCAAATAAATATCCCCGCCACCAAGCGGGGGAAATCATCATGACGACTCGCCAAGTTAAGCGCGAAAACGTTTTTTCCGTCGCGCTACTTCTTTCCGTTTCTTTTTCTCAATGGGGGTTTCGTGGAAGCGAGTGCGTTTAATATCGGCAAAAATTCCAGCTTTGGAAACTTGACGCTTAAAACGACGTAATGCCGATTCAATATTTTCATTTTGACCAACGGTCACTTGGGTCATAGATGCTATCCTCCTTTATATTAAACAGTATGAGCCATATAAAATTCTTCATCAACTTCACGCACAACTGAATCGTTTGTGCTTATAGAATTTGTCGATGAAGACGCTTGAATATTCTACAAAATCCCACGCTGATATCTAAGCAATACTTCAGCCCGATCCTAGCATAGAACTTGTATGCAGGAGATTCTGGGCTTTGAAAATTCCTTCTGAGGTTTAAAATCGGTTTTCTTGACTTCTTCCCCCTCGATTACGATTATTATTTTCTTTCCGTGGACGAGCTTTATTGACTCGTAATTCACGACCCATCCATTCTGCACCATCAAGGGCTTCGATGGCTGGGGCTTCATCAGATTCAGTTTCCATTTCTACGAAACCAAAACCACGAACTTTTCCGGTTTCCCGATCAACAGGGATCGTTACACGCTTAACTGTACCGTATTCGGAAAAGACTTCATTAACTTCTTGTTCTGTAACTTCGTAAGGTAAGTTACCAACATAAATCGACATGAAACAAACAGGCTCCGAGAGCGAAAATAACTTTTATAGTTGTGCTGGTTTACAAAGATATTGCATCAAGTTTGATTCAGAAACTTTGCACCCCAAGTTATAGGGTTAATGATAACATGATTATTTCTAGAAAGTAGCTTTAAGGCAATCGCCATTGGGTTACAATTCCGACACGACTGTCTTTGGCTACGGCACTATTTTGTTTCTCAATTTCCACGGCTAACCGCAGTTGTTTCGTAACACTGTAACCAATAGCAAGATTGGTTAAGCCGACTTCGTTTTCTCCTAGAGGAGAAATAAAACTTTGTGTGAAGCGAATTTCTGTTGCACCAGTACGAGATAAAATCAAACGGAATTGTAAACCAACGTTAAGTCCATCGGTATGATAGTCTTTTGTTTTTAAGGAGTGATAACCGATAACAGGGGCAACATTAAAGTAATGACCAAGAGGGAATAAGGGATAAGAAAAATCACTTTTGAAATGAGCGTGATCGTTATTAAAACTTTGACTATAAGCGACACTCCCTAAGACACCGCTTTTTCCTAAGAAAATATCGTTAATTCCAATCATCCAACCGCTAATATCATCACTAGAAGGATATTGGACATATCCAACTTTCAAGCGGGTGTCAAAGCTAGGATCAGAACGAATCTCTTCCAAAACATTTGGAATTTCAGATCCCCAACGTTGCAAAACTGGACTCTGGTCAACCAGTGTGGGATCTAAGTTTAATTCATCTGCTAAGTCAGGATTCGCTTCTGCTTTTAAATGTGGAAATAAGCTAAAAAAAACAGGAATTGTTATGACAAAAGATAGAAATCGCTGAAGTTGACCAACGGTTAAAGCAGGCGCCTTCCGTTTAGGAAGGCGTAATCTTTGACTCACTAATAAAATTCGCTCAATCATGCAATTATTGGTTTTGCTATTGTAATCTTCGGACGATTGAGGGATAGGGTTAATCTGGGTTTATTGCTGTGTTTTACATGGAATGGAGCCTGTGCGAAGCATAACATCTAACGACTCACTTTATCCTACAACCGACTAAGAAGCACGATTAATAGTCCTGTGTTGTTGCTGAAAGTGAAACCCAATTTTTTTTAAGAGTGTTATTGCAGTCCATCATTGCTGGACATTGTTGAAGATTTTGTTACGAAAAACTCAAGTAAGTTTACAGAATTTTAGAGTTTGATAGAAGCGAGTGCTCTTCTAGTGTAAGTTAAATCTTATTAATCTTGAGTTATAAGAGGTGATTTGAAAATGGCACTTCCTTTGCTAGAGTATGCTCCTTCCAGTCAAAACCAACGAGTTCAGGGGTTTGAAATTCCAGGAGACGAACAATCTCGAATTTATAATTATCCTCAAAATTTACTCTCATCTAGTGATCTTGACTTGATTATTACGGCTGCCTATCGGCAAATTTTCCATGAACAGCAAATGCTTGCCAGTAATCGTCAGGTCTTTCTGGAATCTCAACTCAAATCTGATCAAATTACGGTTAAAGATTTTATCCGAGGTTTAGTTCTTTCCGATTCGTTTCGGCGACTCAATTACGAAGTCAATAACAATTATCGTTTTGTGGAAATCTGTATGCAACGAGTTCTTGGGCGATCGGTTTATAATGAACGAGAAAAAATTGCTTGGTCAATTGTTCTGGCAACCCAAGGTTTAGAAGGATTTATTAATCAACTTTTAGAAAGCGAAGAATACAACCGTAATTTTGGTGAATATATTGTTCCTTATCAACGACGACGGATTTTACCGCAACGTGAGCAAGGAGAATTACCTTTTGAGCGTATGGCGCGTTATGGCATAGAGTATCGTAATCAACTACCTCGCCCGAGTGGTGTGAGTGGTATTCCAAGCCAAGGGGCGGATGGTTTATTTCGAGGATTTGAACCCTTTAGTTGGGAACAATTTCTGCATCGAGCGAATTGGTCAGTGGTTACAGGGTTAGGAACCTTATTCGTCTTTTTGCTTGCTGTGATGTTAGCCATTACAGCAATTTAATGGTGCTATAAGACAACACAGTGGAGAGTCTGCGTCCCCTATTCTGCTTTTTTAATGTGGATTAGGGGGATTAAGGGGTGCTCACTTTCTGCTCAACCCCAAAGCCGACTAACCTGACATTTTTCAGGGTTTCTCCTTCGGAAGGACGGTCATAGTTGATAATCTTACGAATTCTTAAGTTAGGATTCACAAGGGTAATGGAGTCCACAGAAACCACTTGGGTATAGGGAGTGGTCATCAATAATTCTGAAACAGTGGGATCGAAGCGGAAATGAGAGACAATGGGTCGGGCTTCTTCATAGGCGCGATCGCGCAAATAATCGCCTTCTAAAATTTCTCCGGTTTGCTGTTTCGGAATAAAGAGAGCATTGAGGGCTTGCGCGACTTCCTCTCCTTGATCAGACACGGTATGAAACGACAGTTGAAACCCTGATAATACAGTATCTTGGTCAGAAACATCATATTGATTATCCACTAACACTTTTGTCTGCAATTCTGGGGTTAGTGGTTTGACTTCAAACTTAGTGTGTGACCGTTCAACTTTTTGGTGCCTGAGGTAATGATAAGTGCGCTCAATATCCCAATGACCCAAACAACAGTCAAAAAAATGTTTTAGTTTCCCCGTGTCCATGTTTCTATATGTTAATTTAAGTATTTTGCCGATACGATTAAGCAGTGCTTATCGGAGTTTCGACTGTTGGGCTTGTAATTTTTCAATTTCAGCATCAATTTTGATGATCTCTGGATTTTTACCAATGTTAGCCATTGTGGTTTTATGAGAAACATCAACTCGCCGTGCTGACTGAAATAAGTCGTTAACGATTCTTTCTCGATATCGTTCTAATTCAGTGATCGCTTGTTCAATTTCTTCAGGAGAGCAGTTCCTTTTCTGCTGATCTAACATATTGACCACATCCTTTGATTGCCTTACTAGCCTTGATTTTCGCAAAACCTGTCCATCACTGCCAGATATGTTAAGGAAAGTTAAATTCGATTGGGGTTTAGTAGTAGCATAAAATCTTTTATTTAAGGAATCAGTTTATATATTTTTAACTTTCTTTTTGTTTTTCAATTTAACCGTAATAATCTTAACATACTGTAATACAAAAATCAGGGAATAGGGTGTATAAATTTACCAAGAAGGGTTTAAAACAAACCTGAAAGGCAAAGGGAAAGATGAAAGGGGGACCTTATCATTTTTCTCATCTCAGGAAGTCAAGATTCTCATAATTCTTTACATTTCTGTGAGTGCCGATTCAGGAAACAAAACCCTTAACCGTAGTCAAAATCATTGATCAAGGAGACTAAAAAACAATGTTCGACGCATTTAGCCGTGTTGTTTCCCAAGCTGATAGCCGTGGTGAATTCCTTAGCACCGAGCAACTTGATGCTCTGAGCCAAATGGTTCAAGACGGAAACAAGCGTTTAGATACCGTTAACCGGATGACTAGCAACAGTGCTAGCATCGTTACCAACGCTGCTCGTGGTTTATTTGCAGAGCAACCCCAACTGGTTCAGCCCGGTGGTAACGCTTACACTAACCGTCGCATGGCTGCTTGCTTACGTGACATGGAAATCATCCTCCGTTATGTTACTTATGCAACTCTCGCCGGTGATGCCAGCGTCCTCGAAGATCGTTGCTT
>JAVLCL010000520.1:0-2295 GCA_031580825.1 Halothece sp. Uz-M2-17 | reverse complement strand
CCCCGAATTAGTGCAAGAAACCCCCAGCGAAACCATTACCTTCGCCAACTACAGCGAACAACTCACCCACTTACAAGACGAACTGCGCCAGATGCAAAAACGCCTCCAAGACATGGAACCCGTTAATATGCTGGCGTTAGAAGAATACGAGAAAACCCAAGCCCGTCTCGATGAACTGACGGAAAAACTCACCACCCTCCAAGAAGAACGAAACGAACTGCTTCTCCGCATTGAAACCTTTACCACCCGCAGAATTGAAGCCTTTAATGAAGCCTTTAACGCCGTCAACGAAAACTTCCAAACCATCTTCGCCACCCTCTCCGATGGCGATGGCTACCTCCAACTGGATAAACCTGACGACATCAGCAACGCCAACTTAAATCTTATCGCCCATCCCAAAGGAAAACCCGTCCAACGGTTACATTCTATGTCTGGAGGAGAAAAATCATTAACGGCGCTGAGTTTTATTTTCGCACTCCAACGCTATCGCCCATCCCCCTTCTACGCCTTTGATGAAGTGGATATGTTTTTAGATGGTGCGAACGTCCAACGCCTAGCGAATATGATTCAACAGCAAGCCCAAGAAGCGCAGTTTATCGTGGTGAGTTTACGTCGCCCCATGATTGAAGCCTCCATGCGAACCATTGGCGTTACGCAAGCCAGAGGCGCTTATACGCAAGTCTTAGGGATTAAACTGTAAAATATACTCTTTTTTGATGGGAGTGTCAAAAAGCACCTTGAAAACCAGTTTCTCTAGCTGCTTTTTGATCAAAAGTTAGAAGAATCTCATATCCATGTTTTTCGCCAAGTTGCTGAATGAGATAATCAGAAAAATCGGCTTTTCCCTTCTCATACCGTCTCAAAGCCTTCAGACAACAATCCAGTTGCTCAATTTTAAAGACAGGAATAGACAGGACTTTTTGCAATGTTGCGACTCTTTCATGCTTAGAAATCTTATAAGCTGTTTTAAGGACCCAATTCAATTCACATAAGACAATACAAGAGATAAACCCTTGTTTCTCTGTTGTTAGCTGTTCAATTGCTTCTGCTGCCTTTTGTGCCTGTTCGGGATTATCTTCAACAATATACCGAATCAGAACATTAGTATCAATCGCATACATTACAACTTAGATCCTGCTTCTTCTTCAATTGCAGCATTCATCTCTTCTAGGGTTTTTGGCGTTCCCTGATAATTAACACAGCCTTTCAAAGATTGTACATCTGTTGCTCGTGGCTTAATGATATACGTTCCATCTTCTAGTGGTTCAAACAAAACTTGGTCTCCTGTTTTCAGGTGCATGGCATCCCGTAAGGCTTTCGGTAGAGTAATTTGCCCCTTAGCCGTTATTTTTGCTTCCATTTTTCCTTACTGTAATATTGTTTCCTTACTTAATAGTAAGGTGATAGCAAACAATTTGTCAATTAGGTCAAACAAACGCCGTTAACGAAGTGTATATGATCGTTATGAGGCTATGATTAAGATATTGTTTCATCCTAAGCTAAAGCACTTAATACAAAACAAACAAATTGAGCAGACAATTGCAGTGGTCGAGCATCTGGTTAACCCTGACAGCGATCGGTTTGGACGTTTACTGAACTGGCAAAATTCCCCTGATCCCTTCTGGCACTATGGAATCGGTCTTTCGGACACTCATATCTTTGATACTGGTCAAGGGTTGTGTCCTTTTGAAAGAACTGAAGCAAAATTGGTTCTTGGAATTGAAGACATTGCATTTCAACCCACTAAAACCATTGCACGATTAAAACAAGCACTTTATGTTTTTTCTGATTGGGAATACAATTTGGTTGGTTGGAACTGTGAACATCTTGGTCGCCTGATTGCAACAGATCAACCCAGATGTTATCAAAGCCGTTTTATGTGGTGGATGTGTAACCTGACTCCTTCTGGAGATCATCAAACAGCCCAGCAATTTTTCCGAGATCATCTGCTAAGGATTGATGCGAGTTTAACTTGATACCTATCTTGCTAGGTTAAGGTTGATAGCGATCAGCACAATCAGAGCGTAGCGAAACCCAACTTTTTAATCAGATCACTATTTTGAAAAATAACGCGATCGCGCCCAATAAAAAAGTTCATCAATGACTGTTCCCGACTATCAAAGTTTAATGTTTCCCCTTCTCGCTTTCTGTAATGATTCCAATGAACACAATGCACAAGAAGCAGTTGATGCTTTAGCCACTCAATTCCAATTGACTGCTACTGAAAAAAATGAATTGCTTCCCAGTGGAAAACAAACACGCTTCGCCAATCGTGTGGGTTGGGCAAGAACTTAT
>JAVLCL010000519.1:0-2303 GCA_031580825.1 Halothece sp. Uz-M2-17 | reverse complement strand
TTGTGCGTTTCCAGTCGATTCATGAAAAATTCTTGTTAGCGTTGACGAATGAGTAGATAAACGAAAAAAGGAGCACCCACAGCAGCCGTAATCAGACCACAAGGAAGTTCCGTTGGGGCGAATAGCATCCGTCCTAATAAATCGGCAGAGACAACTAACAGCCCCCCCAACACAGCAGCGATTGGAAGTTGTCCTTCCTGAGTTCCGCCCACTAACTGTCGAGAGAGATGGGGAGCCATCAAGCCGACAAAACCAATGGAACCAGCTGTTGCCACCGCAGCACTTGCCAGAGCAACACTGGTAAGCAATAAGATTCCCCGTTGCCATTCCACACGATTTCCTAACCCTCGGGCAACTTCCTCCCCAAGGTTAAGGGCATTCAGTTCTCTTGTCATCACTAACGCCAGCCCCCCAAAGATCACAAGCCAAGGCAGAAGGGTAAACAATTGTTCCCAACTGCGTCCGTAAACACTTCCTGTTAACCACACTAGAGCCTGAGAAACATTATTGATATTACCAAATGTAATGATGAGATTGGTCAATGCAGAGGTAATCAGGTTTAAGCCAATTCCCACTAAAATCAGTCTGACAGTGCTACTGTCTCCTTGCCAAGCGAGGAGATAAATCAAAATGGCAACGGTTAATCCCCCTGTAAATGCTGCTACAGGTAAAAAAGCGATGGAAATGCTTGGAAATAAGACGAATAAAGTGACTGCAGCCAACGAAGCCCCAGCATTGACCCCAATAATATCAGGGGCAGCCAGAGGGTTACGGGTAATTCCTTGAGTAATGCTTCCTGCAATCCCGAGTCCGATCCCAACCCCAAGAGCAACCAGAGTACGCGGAAGTCGTAAGCTACGGATAATAAACCCATAATCACTGTTCACTGTTTCTAAGCCCAAAATCGTTTTAACCGTTGCTAGCAGAGGAACAGGGTATTCTCCGTAACTAATGCTAATCAGCATTGTCACGATGGTAATCAGCCCTAAAATCAAAAAAACTAAGGGCACACGCCGATTAACGCGAAAAGAAAGGGGAATACTTTGCAGACGGATGACTAACCAAGGAGATTTCATAACTTATTGTTTCACTTGTGATCGCACCAGATGAATGAAAAAAGGAGCACCGACTAAAGGCATGACTAAGCCCACCGGAAGTTCCTGAGGTTGAAATAATAAACGAGCACATAAGTCCGCTAATAAAAGCAGGATCGAGCCAAAGATGGCAGCATAAGGCAGCAACCAACGATAATCAACCCCAATTAAGATCCGAGTGATATGAGGGATTACTAAGCCAATAAAACCAATTGGACCCGCGATCGCGACACTAGAGCCGGCGAGTAAAACGACGGTGATACCAGCGATCAGTTTGATCACTACAGTGCGCTGTCCTAATCCTTTTGCCACATCTTCTCCAAGAGAGAGCATGGTAATCTGTCTTCCCAAGGCTAAAGCCACTAATAATCCAATACTGAAGTAAGGGAAAACTTGCCAGAACAACTCAAGATCACGACCCGCAAGAGAACCAGCTAGCCAAAATCGAATTTGATCTAACGTCTGTTGAGAAATAATCAAAATCCCACTGGTTAAAGATGTTAAAAATGCCGTCAGTGCTGCTCCTGCAATCGTGAGATTAATCGGCGTTAAACCGCCATAACCCAGTGATCCTAAAATATAAACCCCCACTGCGGTTGCTGCTGCTCCTAGAAACGCAAACCACACAGACAAGCTCAGTTCTATTCCTTGGAAAACAAAGGTTGTCCCAACAACTGCTAAAGAAGCACCGGCATTCACCCCTAAAATGCTTGGAGAAGCGAGAGGATTACGGGTAATACCTTGCATAATGACACCAGAAACAGCCAGTGCTGCACCAACAAATGTCGCAATCAGTGCTCGCGGTAACCGCACTGTCCGAATAATTAAATGTTCCGTCGAGCCATCATAAGCAAAAAAAGCATGATAAACATCTTGGAAAGCAAGATTTGCTGCACCAAAGGCGAGATTACTTAGAAAGCATAAAATAAGGAGCACTCCCACCATCCCTAGACCGAGGGGCGATAGAAGTCGCACAAATAAGATTTTTTTATCTTCTGGCAGAGAATGAAGCAAGTGAATTAACGATTCTTGAACTCAGTTAATCATCCCATATCCTAAACACTATTACAAATCTTTTGCAACTAAGAAAATAGTAACATAGTAACAAGGTTAAAAATTCTAAACTTCTAGATTTCTCTTCCTGAGATTCGGGTTAAGAGACTGTTCCTAAAGAAAATATAAAAAAAGGCGCGATCGCGACCAATAACA
>JAVLCL010000518.1:0-2305 GCA_031580825.1 Halothece sp. Uz-M2-17 | reverse complement strand
CGAATTAGGTTTAGCGACCTTCTTAGATACTTGGTGATTAACATCAGCGCGAAACCGTCTCTCTCGTCCTGATAACTTTTTCAGTCTTCTTTTGGCAGAACGAGTGCCTTTGCGCTGTAAAGATTTTCTTCTCCTTTGATAATGCTCTGCTCTATGAATGGTTGATTTACCGTTGTAGAAACTAACCTGATTTTTGGTATCGGTTTCTACGGCTAAATAGCGTTGACCGACATCGACACCACTAACCCGTTTAATGTCTGTGGGTTGGATATCAGATCTCTCTATTTCCAAACTGACTAACAAGTAGTAAGTCTTGTTAGAAGGGGTATAGTAAATCTTTGCTCCTTTGGCTTTAGCCTCTCCAGACTTAATTAAGTCAAGGTGCTTATAATAGCCAGAATAGGAAACCTTGATTCTCCCTTGCAAAGTAATGATACTAATTCCTTCTTTAACAAAGGAAAAGTCCCTGCCATAATTGAGGTTGCAAGTCCGAGAAACAAACTGTGGTGATTTGTCTAATCCCTTGTATTTTTTCTTGGTCTTTCCTTGTTTAAGATGTTGGCTATTTTGTTTTACTTTTGTCCAAAGTGTTCGATAAGTTGCTCCTACTTGACGACAAACATTACAAGCCATCTGAGATGGTAAATTGTATTGGTCGCGAATGTCATAGTAAGCCAACTTCTGGAGTTTGTTGGCACTGCTAGTTCGATTGTTGTCAAAAGCCACCTGTGAAACATAGTTCAAAGCATCACGATAAGCCAAAGAAACCTCCCGCAAGAGCGTTTTCTGCTCGGTCGAGAGATTTAACTTTAGCTTGGCAGTGATTACTTGTTTCATGGTTTTAATGTTCACAGTGTATCTAGATTATAACAGCTTAGTGAAGATGAGGCGATTCCTGAGGCGCCGTCGTCGGAATTTAGTTCCGACGTTTATGAGCGCCGTCCCGCGACTAATTGCTTCGCAATGTAGTCGGAGAATCCTCGCCTCGTATGTTGAAAAATTGGTTTAACTCATTTTAGAGATAGCGATGCTGAGTTATTCTGGATGGGTTAAAAAGGGAACAGCCACCACCTCTGCTTCCGCCTCCCCTACAGCTACATTTAAACCTTCTCCTCCCGCTTTAGTGCGAATATAACCTAAACCTTTCACCCCTGCTTCCGTTTCTAACACCCGAGTCAGTTTTCCGACTTTCTTTCCATCAAGAGTAATCGGTGTTCCCGCAGCAACCGCTTGTGATAAATGCAGTCCCCAAAGTCGTTGTTTCACGCCTTGATAAGTATTCAACCGCGCGATCGTTTCTTGACCAATGTAGCAACCTTTATCAAAGGAAATTGCTTTCCAGAGTCCAGCTTCCAACGGATTATAATCTTCAGTAATTTCAAACTCAGGTAAAGGTCTCCCTTGTTCTAAACTCAGTTCCTCCCAAACCGCTTCCGAAATCATCACAGCACCTGCTTCAGTTAAAGTGTTTTTTAATGCAGATTCTTGTTGAGAATTAACAATTAGGGTATAACCAATAATCCCCAATTCGGTTCCCGCGACAACCCGCACCGGAATTTCATTAATCATTGTCATTTCATGAGTTGCAAAAGGCTGCTCTAATAACTGACTCACGCCAATATTTTGTATTAACTCTGAACTTTTTTCTCCCATGAGGCTGTACACAGAGTAGGCTTCAGAAACATTCTTTAAACTGACCCGATCCATGGGGAATAAATATTGATCGAGCCATTCCATTAAAAATTGTGTTCGCTTGGCTGAAACGAGTAATAAAACGTTCTCTTCCGTTACATAAACGGTAGCTAAATCGAGCATTCGACCAGTTGAATTAACAAAAACTGCCTCACAACCCTGACCCGATTTTAAGTTTTTAATATCGTTTGTAGTTTGATTATGGAGAAACTGTAATCGATCTTCTCCGCTTAATGCAATAACTCCACTATGAGTGTGTCGATAAAGCCCAATTTCTTGCCGTGCAATTTGTTTTTCTTCTGAATAGCGACTCATGGTTTTACTGTGGTAAACTTGCAAATAATTGTTCAACTTGTTGCTTTACTTTGGCATCTAAATTTTCCCAATTGACATCCCCCGTTTCCGAGTCTAATAAAGACGTATCCACATCTACATTTAATTCTGAGTCTTGGGGAACACTATCCCGTTGATAATCTTTAAAGCAAATTTCAAAACAGAGTTCCCATAAATGAACTTTGAATTCTTTTTCCTGAAAACTTAAACACAATTCATAACCAGGAATGGGGGTTTGCACTTCTTGATAGCTTTCTCGCCAAGCAGACTCTTCTAAAGC
>JAVLCL010000517.1:0-2308 GCA_031580825.1 Halothece sp. Uz-M2-17 | reverse complement strand
CTAAAACCCAACCTAAAAGACCGGGCTGAAAATGGTCAACAGCTGTCCACAACCAAATTTTATTTTTTTTTCTCACATAAGTTTCCAACTCATCTAGTTCTCCCACTTGTGGAGTCACATCCGGTTCGTAAGCTTGGGGAAGCAACTCTCCTAGCTGTTTAACCCAACTGATGATAGTGGTATGGTGAACGTTTTTAACGCGCTCGATCGCGCGAAAACCCATCCCATTGACATACAAAGATATACACTCTCGTCTGATTTGATCTGAGTCCCCTTGGTGAGCCAAGTAATCATCAATGAATTGGCGAGAACAATCAGCACAAATATAGTTTTGTTTTCGCTGCTTGTTAATTCCATTTTTACGAATGTGTTCGGATTGACACTCTGGACACTGCATAACTTCAAATGGCGATCACGATCAATTTTTCCTTCACTTATTCTAGTTCATAGCTCAGATCAGCAACGCCGTTTTTTTTTCTATTTTTTAACCAAAGATGTCTTAACCTAAGTACTTAGTGTTATGAAACTCAAGCCAAACTTATGTTACAAACTTGTCAGTCAACTCCGTCTCCATGGTGTGGTTTTCTTCAACTGAAGTATCAGCAACGAGATAAAAAAACTCAGCCGATAGAAACTTATACGAAAGCTCCGTATAAACTCCAGCGTCCTTTTTATCCTAAAAGACAACAAATATGTTACACAACGATTCTTCATACAGCTGGTGGAATAGTGGGTGGGGATCAACTGTCTCAGTCGATCCAGTTACAACCGAAAGCTCATGCGGTGATAACAACTGCAGCAGCGAGTAAAATTTACCGAAGTAGAGCATTAACTGCTTCTCAGACAGTCAAGATTGATGTTGGGGAAAACGCTTGCTTAGAATATCTTCCTAGAGAAACGATTGTTTTTAATGGCGCACAGTATCAACAACAGTTACACGTTAATCTTGCTTCAACGGGGACTTTTTTGGCTTGGGAAATTCTTCGCTTTGGTCGTTCTGCGAGAGGAGAAGAGTTTTTACACGGGAATTGGCGATCGCGCACTGAGGTTTGGCAAAATGGACAATTACTCTGGGTCGATTGTCCTTCGCTATCAGGAGACAAAAATATTTTAGAGAGTCCTCACGGTTTAGGCGGTTATCCCCTAGTTGGAACTCTAGTTTGGTTGGGAAAACCTATCTCCTTGGAACTGATCACAGAAGTTCGGAATTTATGGCATGAAACAGAAACGACCGGAGAAGCAGGGACAACAGCTTTAAACTCTGGATTATTATGTCGATATCGGGGAAATTCTCGCGCTGAGGTGATAAACTGGTTTACTAATATTTGGCGATTATTGCGTCAATTCGACGGAAAAGAACCACCTGTTACGCCTCGGGTTTGGCAGGTTTAGCGATGCAGTTTTTTCATTAATTTTTCTATGCAACTTTCACCTCAAGAAAAAGATAAATTGTCCATTTTCACTGCTGCACTTCTCGCAGAAAGACGAAAAGAAAAAGGACTCAAACTCAACTATCCCGAAGCGGTGGCTTATATTTCCGCAGGACTATTAGAAGGGGCGCGAGAAGGGCGTTCTGTTGCGGAGTTGATGAGTTATGGCAAAACCTTACTCACCCGTGATGATGTTATGGAAGGGATTCCTGAAATGGTGGATGAAGTACAAGTTGAGGCAACCTTTCCCGATGGCACAAAATTAGTTACCGTTCACAATCCAATTATCTAAAAGGGGAGCGGATTATGATACCAGGAGAAATGCACATTCAACCAGGAGAAATTGAACTGAATGCAGATCGTCCAAGCATCAAAATAAATGTAGGAAATAGTGGTGATCGACCGATTCAAGTCGGATCACATTTCCATTTTTATGAAGTAAATTCCGCACTGAATTTTGATCGTGAACAAGCCAAGGGAATGCGATTAGATATTCCGGCTGGGACTGCCGTTCGTTTTGAACCGGGAGATGAAAAAGAAGTGCAGTTAGTAGCTTTAGCCGGTCGCAGAGAAGTTTATGGTTTCAATCATCGCATTAACGGCAAACTTTAATTCATTAAAAAGGAGAAATACATGAGTTACCCGATGGATCGCCGTGCTTACGCTGAAACTTTTGGTCCGACTATCGGCGATCGCGTGCGTTTGGCTGATACGGAATTATTCATTGAAGTGGAACAAGATTTTACCACCTATGGCGAAGAGGTGAAGTTTGGTGGGGGAAAAGTCATCCGCGATGGGATGGGACAATCTCCGATTTCTCGTGCAGAGGGGGCAGTGGATGTGGTAATTACTAACGCCCTGATTCTGGATTGGTGGGG
>JAVLCL010000516.1:486-2315 GCA_031580825.1 Halothece sp. Uz-M2-17 | reverse complement strand
GTTAATTCCACTGCATCTCGTCCGTCTAAGGCTTCTAAATAAACTTTGACTTGTTCTTCGCTAGCGGTGGGGAGTTTTTTTCCCGTAAAGTCAGGATGAATTGGGAGTTGTCGATGTCCACGATCCACTAAGACGACTAACCAGATTGCTTCTGGTCGCCCATATTCAGTGACGGCATTGAGGGCAGCGCGTGCGGTACGACCTTTGTAAATGACATCATCTACTAACACGACAATTTTATTGGTTAAATCAAAGGGGATATCGGTTCTTGCAGGGGTGCGGGTTTTAATTTGATCAAGATCATCTCGGTAAAAGGTAATGTCTAATGCGCCAACTGGGACTGTAATTTCTTCTAAGATTTGGATTTGTTGGGCGAGGCGTTGGGCGAGAGGAACACCACGAGTATGAATGCCTAATAAGATCAGCTTGGAAGGATCGCTGGCTTTTTCCAGAAGTTGTGATGCTAACCGCGTAATTGATCGTCTAATTTCTGCTTCTGATAGAATTTCTATGACTTTCATAAGAACAATAAAATTTGCTGAACTTAGGATTTAGAGTGGTTTCTGAGGCGAGGAATCAGCCATAACCCCAAGAAATAAGCAATAATCGCAGCGATCGCGCCGACGACAGTACACCCTAAGAGTAATGTCACAGCAAAGACTTGTCCAGCTTGCAATAATTCCGTGCTTGATGTCCAATCCACATCGGTTGATACGTCATAAGTCCCTAGCAACGTTTGTCCCACTTTAAAGTTAAATAGATAGATGGGAACATACGTTAAAGGATTACTAATCCAAGTGCCAACGGCAGCAGTTAGTTTATTACCACGGACCAGAATAGCAAGAAATATTCCGAGAATGGTTTGTGCGCCAAAAAAGGGAAATAACCCTGCAAAGACTCCCATGGCTAACCCACGCGCGATCGCAGGTGTTGTACTGCGTAAACGAACGATCCGCAGGTAAAGATAGCGAAGTTTCCGTTTCCACCAGGGCTGTCGTTTCTTACTCAGATAATAAGTGGGTTGCATCGGTTGATTCGTTGCGATGTGAATGGTCATAATATTACTCTTCATCTTAACTAAGACTTAGCGCAGTCAAGCTCAAACACAAGGCATAATCTCTAGCTTACATTGGTTTTTGGGATAACTCTTTCTTACCATTCAAAAAGAATGAGACAATAAGGCAATAATTGCTTTCGTTCAAGGGAGAAATTGGAATGCGGATTTTAATGATGGGCGGAACTCGCTTTATTGGCGTTGCCCTAACTAAAATTTTAGTTGAACAAGGACATGAAGTAACGCTATTTAATCGCGGAAATAAACCCTCTCCAGTGGAGGGAGTCAGAGAAATTCATGGCGATCGAAAAGATACCGACCAGTTAAAAAATAAACTCGCCACAGAAAGTTTTGATGCCATTTTTGATAATAATGGACGGGAGTTAAGTGATACGCAACCATTAGTTGAATTATTTAAAGATCAAATTCAACATTTTGTTTATGTTAGTTCGGCTGGGGTTTACTTAAAATCAGATCAAATGCCCCATTATGAAGCTGATGCCATCGATCCGAAAAGTCGCCACAAAGGAAAACATGATACTGAAACCTATTTAAGTGAAATGGGTGTTCCTTGGACATCAGTGCGTCCAGTTTATATTTATGGCGCAGGGAATTATAATGATTTAGAAGCGTGGTTTTTTGATCGCATTGTGCGCGATCGCGCGATTCCTATTCCGGGTCATGGGGAACATATTACTCAACTCGGTCATGTTCAAGATTTAGCTTATGCTATGGCATCCATTTTAGGGAATAAAAAAGCCTTAGCCCAAGTTTA
>JAVLCL010000516.1:0-476 GCA_031580825.1 Halothece sp. Uz-M2-17 | reverse complement strand
TCAGGTGAGCGTTATGTGACTTTTAATGGCATTGCTCGTGCTTGTGCAAAAGCAGTTGGAAAATCCCCTGATGATTTAAAACTGGTTCATTATAATCCTAAAGATTTTGACTTTGGTAAAAAGAAAGCATTCCCTTTAAGAATGCAGCACTTTTTTGCAGATATTAGTAAGGCAAAAATGGATTTAGATTGGCAACCGCAATATGATTTGATCAGTGGTTTAAAAGAATCTTTTGAAAAGGATTATTTAGCTCAAAATCGTCATGAAGCAGACGTTGATTTTTCCCTAGATGACAAAATTTTATCTTAAATTATAGTAATTCTGGGCAATTATGAGGTACATTCTCAATTTTTGTTCTTTGTTCATTGAGAACTTGCCACGGAATGATTAACATTGATTGACCAGTAGGGTGGATCTTGCCCACCCTACAACTATTTCTGAAAATGATTGCTATAAATTGAACCACAGAGTCACAA
>JAVLCL010000515.1:0-2336 GCA_031580825.1 Halothece sp. Uz-M2-17 | reverse complement strand
ATCAGTTATGGCTGGCTTACCAAGTTATGAATTTAAAACCGTTGCCTGTTTCCAAAATTTTTGGACATATGAAGCGCAGGAACAATAAAGCCCTAAATAATTTGTTCTTCTACCTCAGATAAGAAGACTTGCTTTTCTGCGAATTGACGCTGACAAGGAAGCGTAAACGGACAGTTCAAACAATATTTTTTTTCAGGTTCTACTTTCGGGAAGGAAACCTGATTTTTTTGATAACTTTTATAGTCTTGTTCAAGGTGAGTTAGGATTTCATTCAGTTCTTGTTCGGTTGCGTCATGCTGAACTTGACTATAAGAAAAAGTCACTGAAGTTGGCTTGTGAGGAACTGCAATAAACCAATACGTCAATTGAATATTTTCTGGCGAATAGGTGGAAGTTTTAGCGAAAAGATATTGATATAAACGAGTTTGCCAATTTTGCTTTAAAGTCTCTTGATTTGGTGGTTGTGGGTAAGTTTTCCAGTCAATAATCTGCGCTTGACTATCACTTAAAATAAGTAAATCATAAATCCCAATTAATAAAAAATTGCCCTGACGAACTGTTCGTCGATGTTCTGCATCTCGCCAAGTATTCGGTTGTGGATAGACAATTTCAGGAGCAACTTTCGCGAGAGCCTGAAAAGACTTTGCTAATTTTTGATCCACTGCTAAAAGTCTTTCTACGGGTAAGCCTAACTCTCGTTGTTGCATGAAATGGTGAAATCGGTTTCCGAGCGTTAACTGGCTTTGACGTTGAGGGAGGCAAGGAGAAGTAAACTGTTCAAGATAAGTATATTGAAACTTTCTTCGACAAGTTGATAGCAAGTTCAGATGATTTTGGGAAAGTTGCCAGATCGTTTCTATCATTCGTTTCAGTTTGGATTATCGTTTTTCTTCGTCTGCTGTACTCAAGAATAAAGATTGAGAAGGGACATGATGAACTTGAGAAATGCTATATTTAAGACTTAGCAAGGACAAAAATACTCCCTCGCTGACCTCGGGAAATTCGTAAATCTTCATCCAAATAAGTGATGTCTAACCAAGGTTGTTGGTTTGAATTTCGATTAATTGGAAAATCGAATGGTGGAAATTTTTGACCCGCTTCAATTGCTTCAATATAATGGGATGGATTTTGATAGTTTAAAAGGCGTTGTAACCCAAAAATTGATCGTTGAAAGTCAACATTAACCCGTTTCTCTGAAACCGGTGTAATTTGAGCCACAACCGAAACAATTCCTTCTAAAAAAGGGATGCCAAGAAATTCAGCAATATTATAAACTCGCTTTTTTTCCGGATGAATACATTGGTAAATTTCTCCAGTTTGTAAGATTGGAAATCGGTCTAAGCCTAATAAATCTTGACTGGTTGTATAAAGTAAACGCCAATTTCCCCCGAGTAATTCTGCACGTTCAACTGGATTGGTGGTTGGGTTTTCTTCTTCTAATTGCGCGATCGCGCTCAATAGTGAACCTTTTTCTTCTTCTTTTACTAATAAGCCTCGATTTTTCCCCGCGACTGCATTGAGTAATTGCGTTTTTTTACTCATTTTCTTATCGTGATTAAAGAGAGTTTTATTTATTCTATCAATTTCCTACCCTTGACAAGCCATCAGGGACAATTAACAATAGACAACAGATTGGTCACCTTTGCTCAATGAACCCCAATGGCAATTTATTTTTATAAAGCCGATCAACCTTATGGTTGCTTTTCTAACTTTTCTCCTCATCCGGTGACCATCGACGGGAAGCAATGGCCTACAGTCGAACATTATTACCAAGCCCATAAACTACTGGGAACCCCTGATGAATTCCTAATGGAAGTGATTCGTCAGGTGACAGCCCCAGAAGAAGCAGCAGCTATTGGGCGCGATCGCGCTCGCACCATCCGTGTCGATTGGAATACAGCCAAGCAATCAGTGATGTGGAACGGTGTCTTGACCAAGTTTCTAACTCATAAAAAGATTCAAAATACTTTACTCAATACGGGAGAAGAATGGTTGATCGAAAACTCTCCCCGAGACTATTATTGGGGATGTGGCAAAGATGGCAGCGGACAAAATCACCTCGGAAGGATGTTAATGCAGGTTCGCAGCCAGATCCGAAAACAAATTGCTCAGACGCAACAGGATCGGATCGATTAGAATAGAAAGGTTGTCAAGATAGCATTCGTTACTATTTTTTGAAATATGGCAGTTCCTAAGAAAAAACGATCTAAAGCGAAAAAACGGACTCACAAATCCCTCTGGAAGCGTAAAGCCTCCTTTGAAGCACAAAAAGCCCTATCCTTAGGAAAATCAGTCCTCAGTGGTCGTTCCACCTTCGTTTATCCCACCAATGAGGA